>CAZIVN010000158.1:0-6235 GCA_964542685.1 uncultured Halobacteriales archaeon | reverse complement strand
ATCATCCAGCACCACACGATCTTCTGGCCCGCGATGCTCGAGGTCTCTGGCTACGCCGCGCCGCGGGCGGTCTGTGCCACCGGGTTCATCACCATCGACGGGAAGGGGCTGTCGACCAGTCGCAACCGTGCGATCTGGGCCCGAGAGTACCTGGACGAGGGTTTTCACCCGGATCTCCTGCGGCACTACCTGGCGACCAACGGCGGCTTCCAGCAGGACGTCGACTTCTCCTGGGAGAAGTTCGCCGACCGCGTCAACGGCGAACTGGTCGGCACGCTCGGGAACTTCCTCTACCGCAGTCTCCTCTTCGCGTACCGCAACTTCGAGGGGACGCCGGACGTCTCCGGGTCACACCCGGAGGCAAGCGAGACGGAGTCTCGCCCTGCCGACGTCTCCCCGGCAGTTCGCGAGCGGATCGAGACCGCCCAGGAGACGTTCCACGAGGCGGTCAACGACTACTCGGTGAAAGCGATCGGCGAGGCGGCCGTCGACCTGGCGGCCTTCGGCAACGAGTACATCCAGCGCAACGAGCCCTGGAAGCTCGACGACGACGAGGCCGCACCGGTGATCCGGGACTGCGTCCAGATCGCGAAGGCCATCGCGGTCCTGCTGGAGCCGGTCGCGCCGGGGAAGGCCGAGAAGGTCTGGTCGGAGCTGGGCGAGGACGGCTCGGTCCACGAGGCCGAACTCGACGCCGCCCTCGCCGCACCGCCGGCGGACTTCGGCGAACCGTCCGAACCGTTCGACGAGGTCGAAGACGACCACGTCGAGGAACTGACCGAAGCGCTGGAAGAGCGGGTCGCCGAGGCGACCGACGACGGGACGCCCGGAACCGAAAGCGACGAGACCGACGGCGACGAAGCCACCGGCGTGAGCGACATCGAACCGATCGCGGACGAACGGGTTAGTTTCGAGGATTTCCAGGAGCTCGACATCCGGGTCGGCCGCATCGAGACCGCCGAACCGATCGAGGACGCCGACGACCTCGCCGTCCTGACCGTCGACATCGGCGCGGAGACCAGGCAGGTCGTCGCCGGCATCAAGCAACTGCACGACCTCTCGACGCTGCCCGGCGAGAAGTGCGTCCTGCTGGCGAACATGGAGCAGGCCGAACTGTTCGGCGTCGAGTCCAACGGCATGATCCTCGCCGCGGGCGAGGAGGCGGACCTGCTGACGACCCACGGCGACGCCGACCCGGGCGAGCGGGTTCGGTGAGGCCCGGGAGCGGTGACGGGCCGGAACGGTCGTCGGGCTACTCGACGGAGACGACGGGACAGTTGACGGTCGCCGCACCCTCCGCGAGGACGGTGGCGTCCATCGCCGAGTCGAGGTCCGAGACGCTCTCGAAGTCGGCGTTGTCGTAGACGTTGACGCTCCACAGCGGCGAGTAGCTGCTGTCGCCCGGGAGCGTCCCGAGGACGTTGTGTGTCTGTTGGCTGTCCGGTTCGGTCTTGAACCCAGAGGGCGGCCCACCGCCCTCCGTTCCCGGATTCACGTTGAAACTGACGTAGATCGGCGAGACGGGCACGGCGCCGCCCGCGACTTCGAGCGAGGCCTCGGTGAACTGGAAGTAGCCGACGACCGTTCCGTCGTACCACCCCTCCACGAGTCCGGCGTCGCCGTCGCCGTGGCGCATCGACGCCGTCGAGCCCTCCGGGACGACGGGGCAGTTCACGAGCGCGTCGGTCTCCTGGACGGAGTAGTCGGCCTCTAGCAGGGCGCTCTCGCTCGTGACGGTGTTTGCCTCGTACTCGTCGGGGACGGTGACGAGGGTGACGCGCCAGAAGTCGTTGTACCCGTCCTCGCCAGGGACGACGCCGACGACGTTGAGCTGGTCCTCGACTGGGTTGCCGTTCTCGTGGAAGAAGGCGTAGATGGGCGCCGGCTCGACTGGCTGGACGTCGAAGTCGTAGTACTGGACGACGCTGCCGTCGGGTCCGAGCCCCTGTGAGAGGAAGTTCTCGTCGAAGTCGACGGGTTCGTCGGGACCGGGCAGGTCGTCGTCCGGGCTGCGAACGTGCAGGGTGCCCGCCGCCTCGCTGAACCGGTCGACCGACGCCCGGGTCGCCTCGGCCGGGTCCGTCGGCTCCATCGACATCGTCTCGGTCTCGGTCGTGTCCGTCTCGTTCATGTCCGATTCCGTCATGTCCGACTCGGTCGTCTCTCCCCCGGGCGTCTCCGTTCCGGCCATCTCCGCCTCGGTCATGTTGCCCTCGGTCGTCCCGGCCATCGTCGTCCCGTCGGAGGCACCCCCGTCGCCCCCGTCGCCGGAGCACCCCGCGAGTGCGACGATAGCGAGACTGCTCGATCCAGTGATAAACGTCCGCCGTGTGCGTTCGATCATCGTCCAGCAGTGACGTGGTCGGACGGACGGATATTCATTTTTCAAATTTGATACGAACTCGGTCGTGACTCATACGGTTTAGTTTCATTCATTACCGGTGATCGTCCGTACGGTACCGGCGATCACCGGTAAACAGTGAAACTAAACCGTATCAGTCCGGGGTCCGTTCAAACTCTCTCCCGGGAGTCGGCCTCGAGCGGCGGCGTGGCCGCTCTCGTGGCGCGGCTTGCGAGGCCGGGCAGGCCCGGGACCGTCACTCGTCGACGGCGTCGACGCCCGCGATTTCGAACCGGGTGCCGTCGCCCTCCGAGGAGGTGATATCGATCGTCCAGTCGTGAGCCTCGACGACGCGTTCGACGATGGTCAGGCCGAGCCCCGTCCCGTCGGAACTGGTGGTGTACCCGGCCTCGAACACGGACTCGGGGTCGTCCGCAGGGAGGCCCTTCCCGTCGTCCGCGACGTAGATACCCCCGTCCGTGGCGCCGACGGTCACGGTGACGTCCCGCCCGCCGTGTTCGACGGCGTTGCGAATCAGGTTCTCCAGCAACTGGTGGAACAGCGTCTCGTCGGCGCGGACCCGTTCGTCGCAGTCCACGGATAGCGTCGCGTCGGCCGTGTCGACGCTCCGCCAGCAGTCTTCCACGACGGCCCGGAGGTCGACCGTCGTCACGTCGCTGGCCACCTCCTCGCTGCGTGCAAGCGCGAGGAGGTCGTCGATCAACAGTGACATGCGGTCGAGTGCGTAGTCGATCTCCTGGAGGTGCTCGCCGTCACGCTCGGCCCGTGCCATCTCCAGTCGGCCCTCGGCGACGCTCAGCGGGTTGCGCAGGTCGTGCGAGACGATCTCCGCGAACTCCTCCAGTCGCTCGTTTTTCTCTCTGAGTTCTCGCTCCTTGCGCTTCCGATCCGTGACGTCCCGCACGACGCCGATCATCCGCTGCGTGCCGTCCTCGTCGCGGACCGGGTACCCCGGCGCGTTCACCCACTGCACCTCGCCGTCGCGAACGATCCGGACCTCCTCGTACTTCGGCTCGCCGGTTTCCAGTGCCCGGTCGATGGACTCGCGTACCGCCGCCCGGTCGTCGGGATGGACGAGGTTCCTGAAGTCCTCCCAGGTGTCGACGGTGGTCCCGTACAGTTCCTCCTCGGAGGGGTAGAACGTCACGTGGTCCTCGTCGACGTTCCAGTCCCAGACGAACGCGTCCGTGGATTCGAGTGCGAACTCCATGCGGTTCCGGACGCGTTCGAGTTCCCGTTCGCGCTCCTTGCGGTCGGTCACTTCCCGGCTGAACCCGGTGACGGCAGTAACCGTGCCCTCGTCGTTCGTCACGGCGGTCCCCTGGACCCAGACCCACCGCCCGTAGTCGTCGGCCTCGTTGACCCGGTACTCGATGTCGACGTCCTCGCCGGCCGACAGGCGACGCATCCCCTCTCGGACGCGCGGTCTGTCTTCCGGGTGGATCGCGTCCAGGAAACTCCGCGGCTCCACACTGAGCGACTCCCTGGAGGCCCCGTACACCTCCTCGTAGGCCTCGTTGACGAACAGCAACTCGTCCCAGCCGGGGGTGAACATCCAGAGGACGTCCGGCGACTGTCCGGCCAACTCCGCGAACCGTCGTTCGACCGTTCGTCGGACGGTCCGTTCGCGTCGCTGTTCGACGGCGTTCGCGATGCGGTTTGCCAGTATCGCGTACTGGTCGGTACCCGTCTCCTTCCGGAGGTAGTCCGTCGCTCCCCTGGAGATGGCCTCGGCAGCGACGGACTCGGATCCCTCCCCGGTGTGGAGAATGAAGGGGAGAGCCTCGTACTCCTCGCGGACGGCCGCGAGAAACTCGAGCCCGTCCTGGCCCGACATATCGTAGTCTGAGACGATGCAGTCGACGTCCCACTCGGCTGCTGTCGCCAGTCCCTCCTCCGCGCTCGTCGCGGTTCGAACCACGATGTCCGCGTCCTCTCGCAGCAGGTACTCGCCGACCATCTCGGCGACGGTGGGGTCGTCGTCGACGTAGAGCACTCGAATCGACGTGTCGCCGGCGCTATCGGGGCCCACTACTACCAAATATATCCGGAAAACAAAGGAGCTTATCGATTTTTTCAGCGGCTCGGCGGACGGTTTTCACCACATCGCGAGTCGGCGCCCCCGTCCGCAAGGAGTCGTTCGGGAGAGCAGAGTCCTCTCGTGATCGCCCGTACACACCGGCACCGTACTGGTACTCGTACTGTCGGACGGACTCACTCGACGGGATCCGACGACACGGGCTGTCGCATATCTCCACGACGGTCTGTCCGACAGTATCACCGTCTCCCGTGCACAGAACCCGTATCAGACGTCTTCGACGAGCGACGCGAACTGGTCGGTCGGGACGACCTCCATCGTCTGCATGTCCAGTCCGTGTCGTTCCATCGCGAGTGCGACCCTGAACGCCTCGTTCCGGTCGTGGGCCTCGAACTGGACGATGAAGTCGTAGGCCCCCAAGACGGCGTACGTGTCGAGGAGGTCCGCGTCGAAGTCCTCGACCTCGGCGGACAGTTCCCGCCAGATCGACGCCAGCTCCTGCACGTTCTGCACGTTCCGGTCCTTCACTTCCGCCAGCGACGTGTAGGTGGGCATACCCGACGGTTCGACACTCGGGTTGAAACGCCTTCCGAGACGGGTCGACCACGCCCCTTTTTGCGCCGGACCGGCCTATCGGGGGGCATGCGCAACGCCAAGATCGTCTGCACGCTGGGTCCGGCCTCGGACGACCGGCGCACGATCCGACGGCTGGCGGACGCGGGCATGAGCGTCGCCCGGTTGAACGCGAGTCACGGCAGTCACGAGGATCGTCGCACCACGCTCGACCGGATCCGAGCGGTCGACGAGGCGACGGAGAACTCGATCGCGTCGATGGTCGACCTGCAGGGCCCGGAGGTTCGCACAGCGCCGATCGAGGGGTCGGTCGACCTCGCGACCGGGGGCGAACTGTCGTTCGTCGAGGGTGAGACGGCGACGCCCGGCCGTGTCGGCCTCTCGCACCCACTGACGGGCGTCGAACCGGGTGACTCGGTGTTGCTCGACGACGGCCGGATCGAGACGACCGTCACCGGGGTCGACGGGGACGTCGTCACCGCCGAGGTCGACAGCGGTGGATCGCTGGGGTCCCGCAAGGGCGTGAACGTCCCGGGCGTCGACCTCGACCTGCCGACGGTCACCGAACGGGACCTGCGGGACATCGAGGTCGCCGTCGAGGGCGACGCGGACCTGGTCGCGGCGAGTTTCGTCCGGAACGCGGCGGACGTCCTCGCCGTCGAGGAGGCCATCACTGCACACGGCGTCGAGATTCCGATCGTCGCCAAGGTCGAACGCGAGGTCGCGGTGAACAACGTCGAGGAGATCGTCGACTCGGCGTACGGGGTGATGATCGCACGCGGCGACCTCGGCGTCGAGTGCCCGATGGAGCGCGTCCCGGTCATCCAGAAGCGGATCATCAGGACCTGCAACCGGACGGGGACGCCGGTGATCACCGCCACGGAGATGCTGGACTCGATGATCCAGGCACGTCGCCCGACCCGCGCCGAGGCGTCGGACGTGGCAAACGCCGTCCTGGACGGCACCGACGCCGTGATGCTGTCGGGCGAGACGGCCATCGGCGACCACCCGGTCCGGGTCGTCGAGGCGATGGACAGCATCGTCCGCTACGCCGAGACCAGCGAGGAGTACGCCGAGCGCCGCGAGAGCGGCGTCCCGGTCGCCGACGAGACACGGACCGACGCGCTGGCGCGGTCGGCCCGGTTCCTCGCGCGGGACGTCGACGCGAGTGCCGTCGTGGCGGTCACGGAGTCGGGCTACACCGCGTTGAAGGCCGCGAAGTACCGGCCGGAGGTGCCTGTCGTCGCGGCGACGCCCGACGA
>CAZIVN010000157.1:0-6236 GCA_964542685.1 uncultured Halobacteriales archaeon | reverse complement strand
TACGGTTTAGTTTCATTCATTACCGGTGATCGCCCGTACGGTACCGGCGATCACCAGTGAACAGTGAAGCTAACCGTATCAGGCGTTGTTCATCCGCTGACTCGTCATGTTGCCACAGCGCTGGCACTCCTTGACCCGGTAGGGTTCCCGGGAGAATTGGGAGTTCTCACTTTTCACGCTCTCGGTGCGGATCTGGATCGAGACGTCGTGCAGCGTCTCCATCTCGCAGTCACCGCAACGCTCCGTCATGCCATCTATGGAGTTGTCAGTCGTTGCCATATCCCCTCCAACGTGCCGTATCCACATAAGCCCACAACCGCGTTTTCAGGCCCTGAAAACGCCAGTAACGCGATGATACGGAAACGTGGAAAATCGGGTCGAGAGCCCCCGACTTCCCATTATTCGCCCCCCGGATCGTTCAATGTGTGTGCTAACTGTTAGCAAGGAAAGAGTTCCGCTCGGACCGAACCGATCCGGGCTCGCGGAGGCGGACCGTTCCCAGGAAAGTCTTAATAACCACCGGTCGCCACTTACTGGCGTGGACGAGGACCGCACGATCGAGGAGGTTCTGGACACGATCGGCGACGAGCACGCCCGGGAGATTCTGGCTGCCGTCAGTGCCGAGGCCCGCCCGGCCAAGGAAGTCGCCGAGGAGGTGAATCTGTCGCTCCCGACGGTGTACCGCCGGATCGAACTCCTCGAGGAACACGACCTCATCCGATCACGGACCCTCGTCGCGGAGGACGGCAACCACTACCAGGTGTACGAGTCGAACTTCGACAGCACCGTGATCCGCCTGGAAGACGACAAGTACAACGTCCGCATCTACCGCAAGGAGAACCTCCCGGACCGCTTCTCGAACCTCTGGGACGACCTCTCGGGCGACTGATACTACTGGGGTCGAACTACCCTCGACCGCACTCCCTACCGGTCCGCGAGTCCCCCGGAACGGCGACCCGCCGGGACGAGGACGGGGCCTCCCGGGGGCGCCGATAGGACGCGGCAGGGAGTTTCTTAACCCCGCCCCCCACACACGACACGTATGGTGCAAGCGACGGGGGTACTGCTGACGGTGTTGCAACTGGTGTTGTTCGGTCTCGCACTCGGACTGACGCTGATCAGTTTCCAGGCCTACTCGAAGAACCGGACGAAGCAACTGGAGAGTGCCTTCATCGGCTTCGCCTTCATCAGTATGGGCGTCGGCCTCTCGACGCTGTCGACCCAGGTCGCGCTGTCCACGACCGACCAGACACAGCAGGAACTGTTCCAGATCGTCGAGACCGTCCCCTTCATCATCGGGTTCAGCATGCTGTGGGTGTCGCTGTACCGCTGATCACCGCACGACCGTCACCGGGCACGGCGCCCGCCTGACCACCGTCTCGGCGACGCTCCCCAGTAACACCCGCGTGAGGCCACTGCGACCGTGACTCCCCATCACGATGCCGTCGACGTCCTCCTCCTCCGCGAACTCCGTGATCGCGTCGGCTGGTCGGCCGACCATCCGTTCCGTTTCGACCTGCCGACCGTGATCCGCCGCGAGGTCGACGGCCTGGTCCAGCAGCTCCTCTGCCTCGGCGCGCGCGTCCTCGAACCAGTCCTCGGCGGCTACGGGGCCGGCGGTCAGCGGCGAGTCGAACGCCGCCGCCGAGGGGTCGACGACGTACAGCACGGACACCCTCGCCTCCGGGCGGTTGTTCAGCGCGTACTCCAGGGCCTCCCGGGACTGGTCCGAGTCGTCGAACGGGACGAGCAGGTGTTCGGACATGCGGGCACGTACGCACGGACTGCGTAAAGTAAGTAGGTGCTACCGGACGGCAGTGTTCAGATAAGCGGAGGTGCCCGGCACAGTCCACTCCCGGGTGGGAATGGAAGGGGCCGAGCGCTCGATCCGGTGAGACGACGCAAGGACCGCAGGACGGAGTCCGAGGACCGCAGCGAGTCGCAATCGGTCGAGCGCGAGGGGGCTTCCAAGGAGATTGCAGTCGAACCGGTAGCATGCAATCTCTTATCTGAACAGTACGTACCGGACCCTCCGGAGATGCGTGAGGCGAACGGTCCACGTGGCCTGTTCCAACGGTCCATCGCCGATCGACGTCCGAGAGGGCGTCGGTCGGCGGGGCGGCAAGAGAACAGTCATTATAAGACCGCGCCGGCCGAGCCCCAATGCATGGAGATCGGAACCGGACTGTTCACGTGCCAGCGCCGGCCGGACGACGATCGGTCGATGACCGAGATCTACGACGAGGTGCGACGCCTCTCGCGGGAGATCGAGGCGGCGGGCCTGGCCAGTGCCTGGGTCTCGGAACACCACTTCACCGAGGACGACTACCTCTCCGGGACGATGCCCACGCTCGGTGCGATGGCCGCCGAGACGGAGACCATCGAGATCGGCACCTGCATCGCCCTGGCGCCGCTGTACGACGCCGTGCGGCTCGCCGAGGACGCCGCCACCGTCGACTTGCTGTCGGGCGGTCGCGCGACGGTGGGACTGGCGATCGGATCGAACCCCCGCGAGTTCGACGCCTTCGGCGTCCCCCAGGACGAACGCGTCGAGCGCCTGGTCGACACCAGGCGCGTCCTGGAGGCCGCCTGGTCCGAGGGGCCACTGGAGTACGACGCCGAGTTCCACGACGTCGCGCCGGACGTGACGGTCACACCCAAACCGGACGGCGACGTCCCGATCATGCTCGGGGGGTCGGCGAAACCGGCGGTCAGACGTGCCGCCCGGACGGCCGACGCCTGGTGTGCGCCCTCCGCGCTGTCGATCGGCGGCGTGAAAAAGCGCGTCGAGGACATCCGCCGCGTGCGCGAGGAGGACGACGTCGACGGCGATTTCGACGTGTACGTCCTGCAACACGGCTTCGTCGGCGACTCCCGCGAGGACGCCTGGGAGACGATGCGGGACGGCTACTTCTACATCCAGCGCCGGTACGCCGAGATCTTCTCCGGCGAGACGGTCGACGAACTCGACGACGACCGGAAGGACGAACTGAAAGACCAGGCCATCTTCGGCACGCCCGAACAGGTCTGCGACCAGCTGGAGACGTACCGGGACGCGCTCGGCGACGACGTCCACTTCATCTTCCGGACCTACCACCCCGGCGTCGGCACCGAGGAGATGGTCGACTGCATCCACCGCCTCGGCGACGAGGTCGTCCCGGAGTTCGCCTGACACGGGAGGTACACGATGGGCTTTCACACGTACGACCCGGACCGCGCCGAGAACCTGGAGGACGTCACCCGCTTCCGGTACTGCTCCCGCGAGGAACTGCTGGGCGGCCTCGGACTCGCCGCCCCGGAACCCGTCTCGGTCGCGGACCTGGGCAGTGGGACCGGCTTCTACACCGACGAGGTCGCACCGTTCGTCGACCGACTGTACGCCGTCGACGTCCAGGACGAGATGCACGACCACTACCGCGCGAAGGGCGTCCCGGACGCCGTCGAACTGGTGACCGCCGAGGTGGCCGACCTGCCATTCGAGGACGGCGCGCTCGACGGTGCGTTCTCGACGATGACGTACCACGAGTTCGCCAGCGACCGGGCACTCCGGGAACTGCGGCGGGTCCTCGCACCGGGAGCGCCCCTCGTGACCGTCGACTGGTCGGGCGAGGGTGCCGGCGAGCGCGGGCCGCCGACCGACGAGCGCTACGACCCGGCGACTGCGGTCGAGCACCACGAGGCCGCGGACTTTCGCGTCGAGCGTGCGACGGGCCGTCCGGAGACGTTCGTCCTCGTCGCACGCGCCCCGTCCGTCTGATACCCTCCGTCCCTTCGACCGTCGGTGTACGAGTGATACTAGCACCCGAAGCGTATTCCTAGTACGTCATAATACAATCCTTCTACGTTTAGTGTATATGGGTATGTTACAGGATAACGCTTTTTGATGCGAGCGATGATGCTTTGGCATGGTACGAAACGTCGTCAACAACCCATCGCGAACCGAGTACGAGTGCGTCGAGTGCGGTTCGCGATTCGAAGAACCGCACGAGAGCTGTGAGTCGCTGTTTTGCGACGGCGAGGTCCGGGACGTAACGGTCGCTCGCGAGTGAGCGATCGAACGGGTCGGCGGGGCACAGGCAAGCAAGCGAACGGTGGTTCGACCCCTCTCGTTCTCAGAAGTCCGGTAGATCGTCGGGCGCCTCGTAGTCGGCCTCCCAGTCGATGTAGTCCGCTTTCAGCGTCTCGCAGACCAGCTGGCCAAGTTCGGTGAGGCCGGCGTTGATCGCGGAGACGGTTCCCCAGGAGTCCAGATCCGGGTGGTACGAGCGTTCCTTCCAGTCCTCGGGAATGCCGGGCGCGTGGTAGCCCACGCGGTCGGCGAAGTCGTCCCAGAAGAAGTCGTACTCCCCGAACAGACCCATCTCCGTCGCGATGTCGAACTCCCGTTCGTCCACGTCGGTCGACGCCGCCCACTCCCGGAAGGCGTCGTACCAGGCTCCCTCGGCCAGGAGCCCTTCGATCTCGTCGCGGCGGTAGTTCGCCGTCTCCAGGTCGTCCTGATCGGACCCGATGGTCGCGTCCTCGTACTCGTTGGGGTCGATCGCGTCGGTGAGTTCCGGCGGATCGGGTACCTCGACGTCCAGTCCCATGCGGAGCCCTTCGGCGGGGCCGCGCAAAAGGGTTCGGCGAGGGGCCGCCGCACAGGAGTGTGCTGGTACCGTCTCATGCGGTTTCGTTTCACTGTTTACCGGTGATGACCCGTACGGGACCGGTGATCACCGGGAATGGATGAAACGAAACCGTATCACACACCACCCCCCGACCTCATATCCCAGGCCATCGAACGACGCGCCCATGCAGGCGTTCACCGTCCCACCGGCCGTCGAGCGCGGCGACCGGGTCGCCGTCCTGGCGCCCGCCTCGACCGCGCCCGAGTCGGCGCGACACGTGTACGAACTGGGCCTGGAACGGATGCGCGAGCGGTTCGACCTGGAGCCAGTCGAACTGGAGACCGCGACCGCCGACCCCGAGTGGCTGGTCGACAACCCCGACGCGCGCGCCGAGGACGTCGAGGCGGCGTTTCGCGACCCCGACCTGTCGGCGGCAATCGCGAACATCGGCGGGCACGACCAGATCCGGGTCCTGGAGCACCTGGACGCCTCGGTGCTTTCCGCGCACCCGACCCGGTTCTACGGCTGGTCCGACAACACCCACCTCGCGCTGACGCTGTGGAACGAGGGCGTCGTCTCGTACTACGGCGGGTCGACGCTGCTGGAGTACGCGATGGACGGCGCGATGTTCGAGTACACCGTCGACTACCTCGAACGGGCGCTGTTCGGCGAGTCGGTGGGCGAACTGCGCGAACCCGAAGTCACCACCGACGAGACCGGCGACTGGGACGACCCCGAGGGTCTGGAGACGCCCCGCGAGACCGAACCGCATCCGGGCTTTACCTGGGCCGGCGGCGAGAGTGCCGTCGAGGGCCGGATCTGGGGTGGCTGTCTCGGGTCGATCCGGGACCGGCTCCTCGCCGACCGGCATCTCCCGGACCCCGAGGCCCTGGACGGAGCAGTGCTGGCCCTCGAGACCTCGGAACTCCTGCCCCACCCGAGCCAGGTCGGCGGGAGCCTCCAGGCGCTCGGCGAACGCGGCTGGCTGGAACGGTTCGACGCCGTCCTCGTCGGCCGCGCGGCCGCCCGGTCGCACGACCCCATGTACCGGCGCGACGCCGACTGGCGTGAGGAGTTCCGGGACCGCCAGCGCGACGCGATCCGCGACACCGTAGCGCGGTACAACTCCGAGGCGCCGATCGTCTTCGACCTGCCCTTCGGCCACACCTACCCTACCGCGCCGCTCCCGATCGGCGGTCGCGTCGCGGTCGACCCCGCCACCGAGACGCTCCGGTTCCCGGGTCCCGAATCGTAGGAGTGCTGGCCGGTCGCCAGTCGGATCCGCCCGCGAGTATAAGCCGTTCCGGTCCACAGCATCCGCCATGGAACTGCTCAGCGAGGACATCGTCCCGGAGTCCGCACGCGACGTGAAGGCGGAGGCCCACGAGTTCGCCCAGGAACACATCGCCCCCAACGCCGAGGCGTACTTCGACGCCGGCGAGTATCCCTGGGAGATTCTGGAGGCGGGCCAGGCGGCGGACCTGATCGCCGCGGACATCCCCGAGGAGTACGGCGGCCGCGGTCTGGACCTGCCCGAACTCCTGGCGCTGACAGAGGAGTTTTACCGCGTCGACGCCGGTATCGCCCTGGCGCTCCAGCTGGCCAGTTTCGGCTGTGAGATAACCG
>CAZIVN010000156.1:0-6238 GCA_964542685.1 uncultured Halobacteriales archaeon | reverse complement strand
CGCGCCCGGCCGTACCCGGCGACGTCCTTGATCCAGCGGGCGGCGATGACCTTCTTGAGGGTCTTGGCGGGCAGGGAGCCGAACGTGTCGACGAACGGTGCGAACTTCACGTCGTGGGCGACGGCCTTGTCGCCGACCGAGATCACCGTCCCCTTGTCGTCGTACCGCCAGGTCTTCAGCGGGCGGCCCTCGATGGCCCGGGCGACGTTCTGGCCGACGACCTCGGCGGCCTGCCAGGCGGCCTGGGCCGTCGGCGGCGCGGGGTCGTCGCCCTGATCGACGAGGGCGGTGTCGCCGACGGCGAACACGCGTTCGTCGGCCGTCTGGAACGTCGCCTCGGCGTGGACGCGGTTGTGTTCTTTCTCCAGGTCTGCGTCCGCCATGGCGTCCTGTCCGGTGATGCCGCCAGTCCAGACGAACACGTCGTAGGGCAGCGAGTCGCCCTCGTCGAAGTGAATGGCGTCCTCGTCGGCCTCGGTGATCGGGTCGTCGGTCAGAATCTCGACGTCAAGCGCTTCGAGGCGCTTCCTGAGTGCTCGCTGGACCGAGTCGTCGTTGCCGGGGAAGATTTCATCGAGGGCCTCGACGAGGTAGACGTCGATGGGGGCACGGTTCTCGTCGCGGTACGTGGCGACCTCGGCGGCTGACTGGATCCCGGACAGTCCGGCACCGCCGACGACGACCCGGGCGGGGTCCTGTCGGGTGGCGTCGTCCGCGGCCTCGGCGACGGCCTCGTGAATCTCCCTGGCGTCCTCGCGGCCCTTCAGCGTGAGTGCCTGTTCTTCGAGGCCGGGAATGCCGTAGAAGGCGGTCTTGCTGCCGAGTGCGACGACGGCGTAGTCGTAGTCGACGGTCTCGCCGTCCGCGAGGTGGACGGTCCTGTCGTCGACGTCGAGGTCCGTGACCTCCCCCTGGACGAACCGCGTCGAGGGCGCTGCGACTTCCTCGATGGGGATGGTGACGTGTTCGTCGACGGCCGGGTTCCGGATCATCCGGTGGGACTCGTGGAGGACGAAGTGGTAGTCCACGTCCGAGACCCACACCAGTTCGGCGTCGGCCCCGAGTTCCGATTCGAGTCGTTTCACCGTGCCAGTGCCGGCGTAGCCCGAACCCAACACGACGACCGTCGTTGTCATACGTTTCCGTCGGGACCCCCCCGATACAAACCTGTTGAAACCGAGAGGGGCGTGCGACGGGTTGTCAGGCCCGCTCGGCGGAGATTTTTGCCGTGTGGCCCCCCGACGATCGTCGACGTGTACGTTCACACAGCGGTCCGTCCGGCAGTATCAAGACCGGCGCCCACGTGCCCCGGACATGGAGATCAGTACCGAACGGCTGAAGACGGACATCCTGGAGAACGCGTCGTTCGGCGCGGTCGACGACGCGGCGTACGGACGAACCGTCCTGCTCGGAACGGAGGCGAACCGTCGCGCACGCGACCGTCTCGTCGACCGACTGGAGGCGGCCGGGCTGTCGGTCCGGGTCGACGCCGTCGGGAACGTCGTCGGGCGGTACGTGCCCGACGGTGCCGACCCGGACGCCGCACCCGTCGCGGCCGGGAGTCACCTGGACTCGGTGCCACGCGGCGGCATCTTCGACGGTCCGCTCGGGGTGTACGCCGCCCTCGAGGCCGTCCGCGCCATCGACGAGTCCGACCGGACTCTCGACCGACCCATCGAGGTCGTCTCGTTCAGCGAGGAGGAGGGGAGCCGGTTCGGCGGCTTGCTCGGGTCCTCCGTGGCGGCGGGCGTCAGGTCCGTCGAGGCGGCACTGTCGCTTTCGGACGACGACGGCGTCTCCCTGCGCGAGGCCCTCGACGACATCGACTACCGGGGCGACGGTCGACTGGACGCCGCCGAGTGGGACGCCTGGGTCGAACTGCACGTCGAACAGGACACGAACCTGGAGACGGCGGGCGTCCCTGTCGGCGTCGTCACGACGGTCACGGGCATCGCACACCGGACGGTGACCGTGACGGGCGAGGCGAACCACGCCGGCGCGACGCCGATGGACGAGCGACGGGACGCGCTGGCGGGCGCCGCCGAGATCGTCTCCGACGTCGAACGCGCCGCGACCGACGTCGTGGAGGCGGAGAGCGAGACGGCCGTGGCGACGGTCGGGCGACTCGACGTCGACCCGAACGCGACGAACGTGGTGCCGGGTCGGGCGACGCTCGGCGTCGACCTCCGGGACGTCCGGCGCGACACGATGAACGAACTGCTCGACCGCCTGGGGGCGTCCGTCGACCGGATCGCGGACGAACGCTCCCTGGAGACGGCGGTCGAGACCGACGTCGACGTGGACCCGCGACCGATGAGCGAGCGGGTCCAGTCTGTCGCCACCGCCGCGGGGGAGGCCGTCGGCGTCGAGACGATGACCCTGCCGTCGCTGGCCGCCCACGACACGATGCACGTCGCCCGGGTCACCGACGCGGGACTGCTGTTCGCGCCGTCCGTCGACGGAATCTCCCACAGTCCCGACGAGTGGACCGACTGGGCGGACTGTGCCGCGGCGACGGGCGTCCTCGCAGAGACGATGGCGTCGCTCGCCGGTGGGGACGACCGCTGACCCCGCAGGGAGCGGCGGTCAGAACGACTGCCACTCGGTTTCCTGGTCCGAGGGGCCGCTGACGCGGATTCCCCGTCCGCCGTCGACGCGCAGTTCGACCAGGCCGTCGAACAGTTGCCGGATCGTCGTCACGGTCTGGTCGTCGTGGACGTCGGGGTCGAGCGTCGCGATGCCGAGCGCGTCGGCGGCACCGATGCGACCGGTCAACACGTGCAGGAAGCGGAACACGGTCTTGACGTCGGCGTGGCCGAGCAGGTCCGACACGGAGTGGACGCCGACGCGGGTTCGTTCGTGGCGGTGGCCCATCTCCTCCAACAGTTCCGAGATGGCCACCCCCGCGTTCGTGAAGTCGCCGGGCGAGGCGACGTGCCGGGTGAAGTCGAGGCCGTCGGACTGGCCGTCGCTGTCCACGCAGTCCACGACGCCGACCCCCGATCCGTCTCCCCCGTCGCGGCCCGAGAGGGCGGTCCTGACGGCCGCAGCGTCACTGGCCGTGGTGAACACGACGGTGCCCTCCTCGCGTCGCTGGCCGGCGACGAGGAGGTCGAACAACACCTCGTCGGCGTCGGCCCGGGCCGGCGCACTGAGGAGGACGTTCGTTCCTGGGGGAAACGAGTCGACCGGGAGACAGTCGCCTACGTCGTACACTGCGAGCGCCTCCCGTCCGTCGAACCGATCATGAAACAGGGTTGTTCGCAATCGAGTTAAAACGGTCGGATCCGTCAGACGGCTGGCTGACGGGTCGGCCGTCGGCTCCCGACGAACCGGCCAAGTGAAGTGGGAGGGGTCGGAACCGTCGGGCATGAACCTGTTCGGGACGGCGGGGATCCGTGGTCCGGCGAGGACCGACGTGACGCCGGAACTGGTGATGGCAGTCGGGCGCGCCGCCGCGGCCGACGGCGGCCCCTTCGTCGTCGCCAGAGACGGCCGAGAGACCGGGACCGGACTGTCGGCGGCCCTGGAGGCGGGCATCCAGAGCGGCGGCGCCGACGTCCTGCGTGCGGGCCAGTTACCGACGCCGGCACTGGCCTACGCGTCCCGGGGCCGGCGCGGCGTGATGCTGACCGCGAGCCACAACCCGCCGGCGGACAACGGCATCAAACTGTTCGTCGACGGCGAGGAGTACGGCGCCGACGCCGAGTCGACCATCGAGGACCGGGTAGCGGAGGACCCGACGCCCGCCGAGTGGCACGAGTGGGGGACAGTTCACGACGTGTCGGTGCTGGACGAGTACCGGACGGCGGTGGTCGACTACGCCGAGGAGACGCTCGGCGACAGGCCCCTCGAGGGCCTGCGGGTCGCGGTCGACTGCGGCAACGGCGTCGCGACCCTCGCGACGCCCGACGTCCTCCGGGAACTGGGCGCCCACGTCGTCACGCTGAACGCCTCCATCGACGGGCACTTCCCGGGGCGGGAGAGCAAACCGACCCCGGAGACGCTGACGGACCTGCGAGCGTTCCTGGCGGACCGCGAGTTCGACCTGGGCCTGGCCCACGACGGCGACGCCGACCGCATCGTCGTCCTGGACGGGGACGGCGAGGTAGTCCACGAGGACACCGTCCTGGCCGTCCTGGCCGAACGGTACGTCCAAGACAGCGAGGCCGTCGACCCCGTCGTCGTGACGACACCGAACGCCTCCGGACGGATCGACGAACGGGTCGACGCCGCCGGCGGCCGCGTCGAGCGCGTCCGACTGGGTGCGCTCCACGAGGGCGTCGCACGGGAGCGCGCGGCCGGCACGGCCGAGACGGACGTCGCCTTCGCCGCCGAACCGTGGAAACACGTCCACACGAACTTCGGCGGCTGGATCGACGGCGTCACCAGTGCGGCGGTGGTGTCCGGTCTGGTCGCCGAGGCGGGCGACCTCGCGACGCTGCGAGCGCCCGTCGCCGAACGTCCCTACCGGAAGGAAAGCGTCGACTGTCCCGAGGCGAACAAGGCCGAGACGATGGCCTACGTCGAACGGACGCTCCCCGCGGAGTTCTCCGACGCCGCCGTCGACACGGACTACGGCGTTCGCGTGGACCTCCCGGACGGGTCGTGGGTGCTCGTGCGTCCGAGCGGGACGGAGCCGTACGTCCGGGTGTACGCCGAGAGCGACGACGTCGACGCACTCGTCGAGACGGCCACCGCCGTCGTCGAGCGTGGCGTCGACGAAGCGACGACGCTCGGTTCGTGACGGGGCGGAGTTCAATTTTCCCCGCCGGACGGCTGTTTAAATATCCGACGGTTTTAACCCACCCTGCGTCGTGGGTCCGTTCGTCACTATGACACGGGACAGGCGGACATTCCTCAGACGGATCGGAGCGGCCGGAACCATCGCGCTCGCTGGCTGTACGTCGGGCGGCGACGGCGAAGACGGCGAGGACGGCGGGACCCAGACCGACGGGAGCGACGGCAGCGACGGCAGCGACGGCAGCGACGGCAGCGACGGCAGCGACGGCAGCGACGGGGACGGCGACATGACCGAGACCCGGACGACCATCGAGTCGGACGTCAATGTCGGCATGGTGTACGCGACGGGTGGCCTCGGCGACAAGTCGTTCAACGACCAGGCCCAGACCGGGGCAGAGCGCGCCCAGGAGTTCATGGGCATCGAGTTCGACGAGGCCCAACCGGAGGAGAACACGGACTTCCCGTCGGCCCAGGAGCAGTTCGCACAGAGCGGCAACTACGACCTCATCAACTGCATCGGGTTCGCACAGACGGACGCACTGACCACGAACGCGGAGGAGTACCCCGACCAGCACTGGGCCATCGTCGACTCCGTCATCGACACGGACAACGTCGCGAGTTACGTGTTCAGGGAACACGAGGGCTCGTTCCTCGCCGGGGCACTCGCTGGCCTGTTGACCAGCCAGGACTTCAGTGCCGGCGGTGGGTCCACCGACAACGACTCGACGAACGTCGGGTTCGTCGGCGGCCTGGAGGTCGACCTCATCAAGAAGTTCGAGGCCGGGTACACCGCCGGCGTGAACCAGGTCAACCAGGACGTCGACGTGATCACCAACTACGTCGGCAGCTTCAACGACCCGCAGGGCGGTCTGGAGGCCGCGTCTTCGATGTACGAGTCCGGGGCGGACGTCGTCTACCACGCGGCCGGCGCGACCGGCAGTGGCGTGTTCCAGGCTGCACAACAGGCCAGCCGCTACGCCATCGGCGTCGACCGTGACCAGTCCGTCACGGCGTCGGACTTCAGCGATGTCATCCTCGCGAGCATGGTCAAGCGGGTCGACACCGCAGTCTACAGCGCTATCGAGTCCGAAGTCAGTGGGGACTTCGCGGGCGGCACGGCGACGACGCTGGGCCTCGAGGAGAACGGCGTCGAACTCGTGTACGGCCAGGACCTCGGGGCCGAGATCAGCGCGAGCCTCAAGGAGGAGATCGCGGGCTACCGCGAGGACATCATCGCCGGCGACATCGAAGTCCCGACTGCTCCCTGACGGCATCGCCATGCAACGGGGAGTCGCTGGAGACGGGACGACGCGACGCGAGCGGCCGGCAGGCGGGCGAGGTGAGCGACGGTGACCGAGTACGCCGTCGAGATGGAGAGGATCACCAAACGGTTCCCTGGCGTCGTCGCGAACGACGACGTCGACTTCCGGGTCGAACGCGGGACGGTCCACGCACTGCTCGGCGAGAACGGCGCCGGCAAGACGACGCTGATGAA
>CAZIVN010000155.1:0-6268 GCA_964542685.1 uncultured Halobacteriales archaeon | reverse complement strand
CCGACCCGGACATGCTCCTGCTGGACGAACCGTTCGCGGGGGTCAACCCCTCGCTTGAGGAGCGACTCCTCGACCACCTCCACGAACTGCGCGCCGACGGGTACACGTTCCTCATCGTGGAACACGACATGGACCTCATCATGCAGAACTGCGAACGCGTGATCGTCATGCACCAGGGCAAAGTACTCACCGAAGGGACGCCCGAGGAGATTCGCGCGAACGAAGAAGTCATCGAGGCGTACCTGGGGGGTGAAGTATGAGCGACGCCGAGTCGCCGGCGGCCGACACTGCGGGTGCGGCGACGGACGTCCGGACCTGGGAGGACAGCATCCTCCAGGTCCGCGATCTGGACGCCGGGTACGGCGACCTCCAAATCCTCACGGACGTCGACCTGGACGTTCGCGACGGCGAGTACGTCACGGTTGTCGGCCCCAACGGGGCCGGCAAGTCGACGGTGATGAAGTCCGTGTTCGGACTGACCGCCCACATGGGCGGGACGGTCCACTTCGGCGGGAAGGACATCACGGAGATGTACCCGGAAGAAATCATCGAGGAGGGCATCACCTACGTGCCACAGAACGACAACGTGTTCCCGACCCTCTCCGTCGAGGAGAACCTCGAGATGGGCGCGTACATCCTGGACGAGGTCCCGCAGGACGCCCTGCGAGCGGTGTACGACCGGTTCCCCATCCTGGAGGAACGCAAAGAGCAGAAAGCCGGCAGCATGTCCGGCGGGCAACAGCAGATGGTCGCGATGGGGCGGGCGCTGATGCTCGACCCGGACCTGATGTTGCTCGACGAACCGTCGGCCGGACTGGCGCCCGACCTGGTCGACGACATGTTCGACCGCATCGACCGCATCAACGGGGACGGTACCTCGGTGTTGATGGTCGAGCAGAACGCCAAAGAAGCGCTCCGGCGCTGTGACCGCGGGTACGTCCTCGTCAACGGGGGGAACCGCTACGAGGACGCCGGGATGACGCTGTTGAACGATCAGCAGGTGCGCCAGGACTTCCTGGGCGGGTGAGCGGCGCGCGGCGCAACCGCTCTGGACTCCAGTCGTGCGTCAAAAAATGGTGAGTGTCGAAGTCGCCTACGGCGCCAGGTCGGAGTTGTTGACCTGAATCGCTGGCAGTTCCGCGGCGTTGATCATCCCTTCACCGACCGAGGCGAGGTTCCCCGTCTCGGGCAGGAGGATGCCGACGTCGACGGTGCGCTCGCCGGAACTGCCGGGCATCGAGTCCGCCGACGGTCCGGAACCTTCGGGGTTCGCACCTTCGAAGTTCTGCGTCTCCAAGTTCGCCGTCGAGTCGCCGTCGAACTCCCAGATGGAGTACGCCGCGGAGGCGGGGTCGCCGTTCTCGTCGAAGTTCACGGCCGAGGAGGCACCCTGGTAGTTGACAGCCTCGCCGTTGGCCGCCATCCTGACGCCCTCGACGAAGTTCTCGGGAGTGACCTCCGTCCCGTCGGGGTTCGCGATGTTGCGCATCTGGTCGCGGACCGCCTCGCCGCTGTTCTCGCCAGCGGCGGCGTTCGCGAGGATGCCCACGGCGACGGAGTCGTACGACTGGGCGGTGAACACGCCCGGCGACTCGCCGTACTCGTCCTCGTAGGCGCTGACGAACGCGTCGCGTGCCGGACCGCCAGCCGCTGGCGCGGTACCGATGACGTTGTCCATCGGGTTACCGACCTGGCCGGGCAGTTCGCCGTCGCGCAGACCGTCCGGCACGATGATGTCTTCGCTGCCGTCACTCGTGCTGTAGTAGTCGCGGAACAGCTGTGCGCCGTCCTCGGGGTAGCCGATGACGTTCAAGACGTCCGGACCCCCGGACAGCGCCTCCTGGATGACGGAGGTGTACGAGGACTCGCCCTGGTTGAACGCCGTCTGACCGGTGACCTCCCCGTCGAACTGGTCTTGGAACACGTTCGCGTACCGGTTCGACAGCTGCTGGCCGTAGTCGTTGTTGACGTACAGCGTCGCGACGGAACTCGCGCTCAGGCGTTCCGCGGACACCTGCGCCATCACGCGGCCCTGCAGGCGGTCGGACGGCGCCGTCCGGAAGATGTAATCGTTGTCGTCCAGGTTCGTCACCGACAGCGCCGTCGAGGACGGCGAACACCCGACGACGTTGTTCTCGATCAGCACCTGCTGTGAGACCGGGACGTTCACGCCCGAGGACGCCGACCCGCAGACGAACGGCACGCCCGCGTTGATCAGCGACTCCGCCGCCGCGACCCCGGAGTTGGGGTTGGTCTCGGTGTCTTCCAGTTGCGTGTTGACTTCCAGCGAACCGAGATCGCCGCCGTCGCCGTCGCCGTCGCCGTCGCCGCCGTCGCCGCCGTCGCCGTCGTCACCGTCGCCGGAACAGCCTGCGAGGCCGACGATGCCGGCTGCGCCCACCGCTTTCAGCACGTCTCTCCGTTGCGCTTCCTCTATGAACGACCGTCTGTCTTTATCCCGTGACATATGCGAGGAAAAGACACACACGCATATAAAACTGCCCCCGGTATCCCCGGCAATCGACGGGGGGGAGTGACATATGCGTCATCCCGAACGCCTTCGTCGGGGGTGCCGAACTAAACGCTGTGACAGTTCTCACAGAGCAACTGGCCGTTCAGTTCCCACAGCGACTCCGCCAGCGCGCCACAGTTCTCACAGATGCCCTGTCGTCGGAACGCAGTCCCGCCGTTCGCGACGGCACCGGTATCTCCCTGTCTGTCGTCCGCCAGTCCACCCGCGGCCGTCCGGAGCGGTTCTTCGCCGGGGTCGTCGACGCCGCGGCTGGACCCGACCGCGGCGATGACGTCCCGCTGGGTGAGGACGCCCACAGTCTGGCCGGCCTCGGTGACGATGAGGTTCCGGATGTTCTCGGCGGCCATCTCGGCTGCAGCCTCGGCGAGCGTGGCGTTCGCCGACGCCGATATCACCGGACTCGACATCACCGACGAGACGCTCGCTTCGGTCGGCGGGTCGTCTTCCAGGAGCAGGCCCACGAGGTCCCACTCGGTGACGATCCCCACTGCGTCGTCTCCGCGCAACACCACCGCGGAACTGGACCGTGAGTCACGCATGACGGCGACGGTATCGCTGATCGTGTCGGACTCGCTCACGCCGACGAAGTCGCGAGTCATCACCTCCCGTATCGTCACGTCCGTTTGCATGTGTCACAGGTTATCAGGGGCCGTCTAAAATCTACCCCCGGCAGTTTTATTTCCCCGTTCGACGAAGTATCACGATTGGAAGTGGGAAGCCTGATTCCCGGCGTCACTCGGCGGTCGCGTCGAACTCGACGCGCGTACCGTCTTCTCGGCAGACTTCGAGTGCATGTTTCGCTGCCATCCCAGCGGCGTGGGCCGTGTCGGCCGTCCCGACGCCGACCTGGAGTTCGACGTCGACCGTGTCCTCGACGTGTTCGATGGCGTCGACGTACGCCCGTTCGGACAGGGACGGCGCGACGGCGATGACGTTGTCGCCACCGACGAAAAAGGAGAGTGCGTCGTTGGCACGTCGCATGTACCGCATCAGTTCCGCGTACCCCTGTTCGATGTGGATGAACGTGTCGAAGGCGTTCAACTGGTCGGTGTACTTCCCCGTCGCGTCGACGACGTCGAAGTGGGCGATGGTGACGGCCTCGTCCGTTCGCTCCGCGGCGAACTCGCCGTCGAGAATTTCGGTTCTGTCGCCGTCCTGAGCGCTACCGGCGTCCTGAATCTGTTCGGTAGCCCGGGTCAGCGCTGCGATGGGCGAGGCGTCGGTGCCGACGCCGAAACTCACCGTCACCGGGTACCGGTTGGCGACCGACTCCTGAATCAACGCGTGTGCGTCGCGGTCGATGCCGTTGGTCACCGCGATCATGTTGTCGAAGCGGGTGAAGAAGACGTACCCGTCCCGGTTGCCGATCAACTGCGAGAGGTCGGCGTACAGCCGCGACTGGAGCGTCTGGAGGTCCACTTCGCGGCGAGGTTCCGGCGTCACCGTCCACGGACCGTAGTTGTCGATCTGAACGAGGGTAACCTGCGTGTTCGTCACTGTTGTGCGCGAGTTGTGACCTGCAACGCAAAAGTGATGCGAAACGATCCCGTGATGCCGGAGCCCCCATCGCCGAACCCGAACGCCGGATCCGTCGGGTCAGGTCCGGACGCGGCGGGTCAGGAAGTCGTCCAGAGCCCCGCAGAACGCCTCGGGCCGTTCGAGCATCGCGAGGTGGGCCGCGTCCTCGACGACGGCCAGTTCGCCGCCGTCGATCTCCTCGGCGAGGTACTCGTGGTACCGTGGCGGGGTCAGACGGTCGTACTCGCCGCAGACGGCGAGGGTGGGAACGGCGACCCGCTCCAACTCCCCCCGGACGTCGAACTCGTGGCAGGTCCGGAAGTCGCGTTCGGTCACGGCCCGCCCCGCGTCGTACATCGCGGCCTTCGACAGTTCCAGGAGGTCTTCCGCTGCGTCGTGGAACAGGCGGTCCGTCCCGTGGAGGAACTCGACGGCTCGTTCGAAGTCCGAGTCGAGCCACCGCAGGAGGTCGTCGAGCACCGCGAGGCGAGCGCCGGTCCCGACCAGGACGGCGGCGTCGACGGTCGCCTCGCGGTCGATCAGGGCCCGCTGGACGACTGCCCCGCCCAGCGAGTTCCCGACGAGGACGTCGGCGTCAGTCGCCTCGGCGACGGCGAGCGTGTCCGTGACGTACGCCGCGAGCGTCTCGAAGCCCGGGTCGGCCGCGACGTCGTCGGCGTCGCCGTGGCCGCTGAGGTCAAGCGCCACGACGGGGTACTCGTCGGCCAGTTGCAACTGGCCGTTCCAGACGCGTCTGTTCCCCCCGCTCCCGTGGACGAACAGGAGCGTCAGCCCGTCTGCCCCCCTGTCCACGTGGCGGTACGTCGTGGTCCGCCCGTGGTGGCGTACACGTTCCATGAGAGAGTCTTCGCGCGTCGGGTGTTTAAGCGGTAGGTCGCCCGTGGGCAGGACCGATGCGGCGTGTGCGGCGTGTCGACCTTCGGCGGCGTGTCGACGGTCGATCGACCTGTCGACGTTCGTTCGTTCCCCAGAGCGGCCTCCACGCCGGTGGGCATGCCACGGCGCCCCAGATATGGCGTGAACCGCTAGCGAACCGTTAGAGGCGGTCCATCGCTCGGCCACCGCTCTGTACCGTGGTTCGATGGCTCCGTAGCTAGAGAAAGATTTAAATATTTGTAACGCTAACTTCAGGTTAGTTATAGAATGAACATCGACCAACTCCGCCGCTCGGACGAAGCGCTCGTCCGCCGGTACGAATACGACGACGAGACGACCGTCGTGGCCGACCTCGGTCCCGAGGCGGCCACGGCGAGTGTGGACGTCGTCGGCGACACCGTCATCGTCGTCGACGGCGACGACACCACGGAACTGACCGTCGAGGGCGACGCACGAGCGTTTATCTCCAACGGCGTCCTCACTATCGAGGTGGACCAATGAAACTCACCGTCAAACCACTCAAGCAGAAAGACGCCGGTCGTGGCCTCGCCGCCGTCGACCGCGGGTCGATGAGCGAACTGGGCCTGGAGAACGGTGACTACATCATCGTCGAGGGGTCCGGCGGCGGGCGAGCGGTCGCTCGCGTCTGGCCCGGGTACCCCGAAGACGAGGGCAAGGGCATCATCCGCGTCGACGGCCGCATCCGCCAGGAGGCAAACGTCGGCATCGACGACCGCGTGAGCGTCGAGAAGGCGGACGTCAGTCCGGCCGACAGCGTCACCGTCGCCCACCCCCAGAACCTCCGGATCCGGGGCGACATCGGACCGCTGATCCGCGACCGTCTGAGCGGCCAGGCCGTCACCGAGGGTCAGACCGTCCAGGTCGGGTTCGGTATCGGGCCGATGGCTGGCTCTTCGAACCGGAAACTCCCGTTACAGGTCGTCGAGACGTCCCCCGGCGGGACCGTCGTCGTGACCGACTCGACGGAGATTTCGGTGTCCGAACAGCCCGCCGAACAGATCGTCGGCGGTCGGGGCTCGCAGGCGACCGACGGCGAATCGGGCGTCCCCGACGTGACCTACGAGGACATCGGCGGCCTGGACGACGAACTCGAACAGGTCCGCGAGATGATCGAACTGCCGATGCGTCACCCCGAACTGTTCGAGACGCTCGGCATCGACCCGCCGAAGGGCGTGTTACTGCACGGCCCGCCCGGCACCGGGAAGACCCTGATCGCGAAGGCCGTCGCCAACGAGGTCGACGCGCACTTCGAGACCATCTCCGGCCCGGAGATCATGTCGAAGTACTACGGCGAGAGCG
>CAZIVN010000154.1:0-6332 GCA_964542685.1 uncultured Halobacteriales archaeon | reverse complement strand
GGATGACCGCCCGCGCCCAGGAGGTCGACTGGGAGACCCTCCAGCGCATCCAGTCCCGGATCACCGGCGCTCACGAGAACGTGGCGCGAGTGGTGTACGACGTGACGCACAAGCCGCCCGCTACGATCGAGTACGAGTAACTCATCAGGGCCTCTCGGTCGGTCGGCGGTTGCTTCTCTGCCTTCTTCGACCACCCAGAAAGCCCCGGCTGGCTTCGGTCGCGCGCCTCGCTGCGCGCTTCGGTCGCTTCGCTCCCTCCAGTGCTTACTTCGGCGTGCTTCCCGAAGCCAGCCGCCCCTTTCAGGGTGTCCGCAGTTCCGGTAGCGCTCGCACGATCCAGTCGAAGAACGATTCGCGGACCACGAGACAAGACACAAATCCCCCGGGCACCACCGGTCGAGCATGATCGACACTGTCGTGTTCGCCGGGGCGGACGAGAACGGCCTCGCGGACGCACTGCGCGCGGAAGGCGTCGACGTGACCGTCGTCGAGGGCGTCGCCAACCGTCCCGCACTGGAGGACGCCGGAATCCTGGCGGCCGACGCGCTCGTGCTGACCGACGTCGGGCAGGCGACGGCGATTCCCATCGCGAAGGACCTCAACGAGAGCCTCAGAGTCGTCGTCTACGCCGCACACAGCCTCCCGGAGTTCGTCAGCGCCCAGCAGGTCCTGGCGATCGAGCCCGGACTGCTGGACCTCGGGACGGTCGCCGAGGAGATCGCGGGACTGAGCGCGTAGTCGGCGGTCGATGGCGTGGTGAGGGTACTGGACGGTGAAGCGAAGCAGAAAGCGGAGCGTCGGTGGAGAGCGGGGGGAAGCGTGGTGGGAGCGTGGTGTGGGAGTTACGCTACCGCCGCCGACGTCACCGTTCGATGACGGTGCCGCCCGCGCCGACGGCGACGTCGACGTCGCCACGCAGGACGCCCTTGAGGTTCTGGCCGGTGGGGGTCGCCTGCTGGGTCCACTCTCCGTCGCTCAGGTCGTAGACGGCGCCGCCGCCGCCGACCGCGAGGCCATCGTCGTTGCCGTCCGTGACCTCGATGTCACGCAGTGAGGCGTCGCCGGTGTCGGCGGGTGTCCACTCGCTGCCGTCGTAGTGGAAGATCATCCCGCCGCCGCCGGCGATCCACACGTCATCGAACCCGTCGCTGTCGACGTCGCCAGACTCCGTCTGACGGGCTGACTCGCCGTGCGAGTCAACGGCGTAGAAGTTGACGTTCGCGTCCGCGAGACCGATCTTGCCCCACGTCGAGCCGTCGTCGGTCTCGAAGACGGTCTTGTTGCCGTCGACGATGTGGCCCGCACGCGTGCCGAAGCAGTCCACGGCGTTGATGTTGGAGCCGCTGCCCGGCGTCACGTAGTCCCAGGTGCCGGTTTCGCCGTTCTCGAAGCTGTAGTACATCTTCCCGGAGTCGCCGGCGACGTACACGTCGGCGCTGCCGGCCTCGCCGGTCACCGAGACGTCGTTGAAGTTGTTCGTGACGTCCATCGGCGCCGAGTGACTCTCCAGGGTGCCCGTCTCGACGTCGTACTCGCCGATCGCGCCGGAACTGCCGACGAACCAGAGGCGCTTGCCGTCGTCCGTGACGTCCGCGCCGTACAGGTCGTTGCCGTTGCCTGTGGGCCCGCCGTCGAGCACCTTGCGGTAGCCCTCCGCGCCACGGCGGATCACGACGCCGCCGCCGCCGACCGCGTACACGCCCGCGGACGTGCGTTCGACGTCGTACAGTGCGCCGTCGACCGGCGTCTCGACGGTCCGCCACCCCGACTCGGCGGCGGCCGTGGTGCCCATCGCTGCGCCGGCGCCCGCGGCGGCCAGTGCCGTTCCGATTCCCTTCAACACGTTGCGTCGCGAAGTGTTGTATTCCGTCATTGGAACCACGTGGTCGACGTATATGGCGAGAGACACTTGTACCCCCTAAGCGCTGTAGTCGAATTAATACGACTTGTCGATTTTAAACGAATGCACACCGTTTGAACCGACGCAAAACGTCTGTACCGTTCGAACAGGGATCGGAGACTCCCGGAACAAATTCGCGTAAAACGTGCAAATTCGGATTAAACGAAGTATATCTATCCTGTCGTTTCTTGTGCAATCCCCTCCAATCGGGGAGTGGAGGCCGAGGGCGAGACCACTGCCAATCCGGCCTCCGGTCGAGGCACCCCACCCATCCACCCACCGCGTCCCGGGGGAGACGCCCCCACGCCATCCACAGTCGATTCGGTTCGGGGACGGCGGTCCCGTCCCCGGCCGGTGCCAATTGTGGACAGGCTCCCGTCAGTCGTCGCACCTCCGGGGTCACGCGCGACGTGGATTCCCACCATCGTTGCCATCCCACTGCACCTCGGGGGCTCCGCCCCCCGTGCCATCCACTACCACCCCCCTTCGAACTGCGCCACCGCGACCGGGTTTTTTGTCCCGTGACGCCCGTGGTACGGACATGACACTCGACGTCTCGGTCGACCTCGACCCGGACCCCGGAGAACTGCTCGACACGGAACTGGCCGTCGTCGACGCGGACCCGTCGGTACTGGTGAAGGCGTTCTCGCTCGGCCCGGGGGCGACGCTGTCGCCCCACGAGCACCCGGGGTCGACGAACGTGTTCCACCTCGTCGAGGGCGAACTCGTGGTCGTCCAGGGCGACGAGGAGGAGACACTGACCGCGCCCGCGACGGTCGTCAACGACCCCGGCGTCGTCCACGGCGCGCGCAACGAGAGCGACGCCGTCGCGACGCTGACCGCGACCATGGCACCGATTCCGGGGTCGGGGTGACGGACGACCCGGATCAGCGCGTCGCCAGTCCGGCGAGGTGGTCGGCTTCCTCACTGACGATCCGTTCGACGCCGAGTCTGGCGGCGTTCTCGCTGCCGGGGAGGCAGAACGTCGGGACGCCGCCGTCGTCGGTGGCGACGATGCCGGCAGTCGCACGCGTCCCGACGACGCGCGTCCCGACCTCGTCGTGTGAGAGGATCCGGAACAGTTCGCCGAAGCCGGGCAGTTCCTTCTCGAACAGCGGTGCGACCGCCTCCGGGGTGCAGTCGTCGGGCGTGACGCCCGTCCCGCCGGTGGTGACGACCACGTCGACGTCCTCGCGGGCGGCCAGGCGCTCTACGGTTCCCTGGACCCGGTCGTAGTCGTCGGGGACGAGTTCGCGAACGGCGATGGTTCCCTCCTCGGTCATCCGGTCGGCGATGACGTCGCCGGCGGGGTCCTCGTCCAGCGTTCGTGAGGAGGAGACGGTCACCACCGCCGTGCCCAGTTCCTCCAGGTCGTGGTGGTGATGGTCGTGGTCGTGGTCGTGACCGTGACCCCCGTCCGCGCCGTCGTCGTGGCCGTGGGCCGCGTCCGTAGCGTCGTCTCCGCCCGCCTCGGGGGCTTCGTGGTCCTCGGGGTGTTCGTCCTCGTCGTCCTCGTCGTCCGCACGCCGCGTGTCTCGGGACTGGAAGTCGACCATGCGGGTGCGTTCGGAACGGAGGGAGAAAATCCCCGGTGGTCGACGCCGGGCGGCGAACGGGAGCGGACCGGGGCGGCGACGAACGCGTGAGTTTTTAATCGTCTCGCCCGTCGGTGGGAGTCGATGGCCGACTACGGGGACTACCGGTACTACCTCCGGGCGCGGGTCGCGGTCACGCTCACCTGGATCGTCGCGCTCCTGTCGGTCGTGACCGGCATCGCCAACATCTCACAGCGGAGCATCGTCCAGACGGTCCCGCTGCTCCCGGTCCACGAACTCGTCCCGCCGTCCGCACAGGCCGTCGTCGGCTTTACTGGCGCGCTCACCGGCTTCCTGATGCTCGGCGCCGCCGTCGGCCTGCGCCGTCGACTCCACGCCGCCTGGTACGCCACGATGGTCTTCCTCCCGTTGACGGCCCTGCAAGGGTTCGTCACGGGGAGCGTGCTGTCCATCCCGTTGGTCGTCCTGTCGCTGGCCACGCTCCCCTCCGTCCTGGTCAGTCGACGCTCGTTCGACCGGAAGACCTCGCTGTCGCTGTCCCAGCGGGCGGCCGGCCTGACGCTGGTCGGCGTGCTGGGCTACGGCACCGCCGGGACCTTCGCGCTCCGCGAACAGTTCAACAACGTCACCACCCTCACGGACGCCTTCTACTACACGCTCGTCACCGGCAGCACGGTGGGGTACGGCGACGTCACTCCGTCGCCGGAAAGCGAACTCGCGACGCTGTTCGCGATGTCGGTGGTCGTGTTCGGCACGACCAGTTTCGCCATCGCGCTCGGGACCCTGCTCGGCCCGGCGCTCGAACGGCGGTTCACGCGCGCACTCGGACGCATGACCGAATCACAACTCGACCTGCTCGAGGACCACGTCCTGGTTCTCGGCTACGGCGACCTGACGGAACCGATTCTGAACGAACTGCGCTCACTGGACGTCGACTTCGTCGTCGTCACGGAACAGGAACAGCACGTCACGACCCTCGGCAAGCGGGAGATCCAGGTGCTCGACGCCGACCCCTCCGACGAGGAGTCCCTGGAGCGGGCGGGCCTGGACCGTGCCGTCGCCGTCGTCGCGGCGACGAACGACGACGCAGAGGACGCCCTGAGCGTCCTGACTGCCCGCCAGTTGCGCCCCGACGTCCGCATCGTCGCGGCGGCGACCCAGCGGGAGAACGAGGACAAACTCGAACGGGCGGGCGCGGACACCGTCATCAGTCCGGCGGTGCTGGGCGGGCACATGCTCGTGGAGGCGGCACTGGACCGCGGCGACGCCGAGAAGGAGTCCGAGCGCATCCTCGGCGACGACCTCGGGGACCACGTGGAGTGAACCGAACCCCGTCTCCCGGTCAGTCGTAGTGGACGATGGCGATGTCGCTGTCCAGGTCGTGCAGGCGCTCGAACGTCGGCCGCGAGACGAACCGCGAGGCGGCGCTCCGGTCGGTACTCGAACCGACGACGACCAGGTCGTACCCCGCGGCGTTGTCGGCGAGGAACGACTCGACGTCCTGCCGTGCGACGCGCGTCTCGACGGCGACGCCGACGGTCTCGACGAGGCGTTCGAGAGTCAACTCGGCACTGCGACGCTCCCGGGCGCTTCCGATGCAGGTGCAGACACTGACCGTACCGCTCTCTCCGGCGACCCGCTCCGCGAAGTCGACCATCGCGTGTGCGCTGTCGCCCGCCCGGCGGACCGCGACCAGCACCCGGTTCCACGAGGTCCGGTCGGTCACGGAGTGGAACACGACGACGTCCTTCCGGGCCGCGAGCAACCGTCGCAGGTACGGCACCAGCGATCCGTTTTCGGCCTCGTAGGGCGCGACGACGAGGTCACAGCTGGTCTCCGCTGCGGTGTCCAGGACGACCCGGTGGTCGTCGGCGTCGCCGGCCGCCACCGCCACCTCGCAGGGGACGCCGACGCTCGTCCGGGTCCGGGCGGCCAGCCGTTCGGCGGACAGCGCCGACTGCGCCGCGACCTGGGCGGCGGCCGTCTCGTCGTTCTCGTCGTTCTCGCCCTCCAGCGCTCGCCGTGCGGCCGCCAGCTCCGCCTCGGCGACCAGTTCCAGCAGGACGACTTTGCCGGCCTCGTGTGCGGCTGCCAGTCTGGCCGCGAACGTCACCGTCCGGTCGGAGGTTCCGGTCCGGAGCGGCACCAGGACGCGGTCGTCGCCCGACGTCGACCGGTACAGCAGGTCCGACCGCCGCCCGTACACCCGGTCCCGCCAGAGGACGAACACGCCGGCGACGAGCGCGCTCGACACCGCGACGCCGACGACGTACGCCAGCCGGGCCTGGCCGACGAGCAACACGAGCAGCGCCGTCGAGAACGCCGACGGCTCCTCGATGTCCAGGGCCCACGTGGCGACGCCGGTCATGAACACGCCGAGTGCGGCCGCCCCGGCGTGGGCCTCGAACACCCCCGCCGGCGTCGCGTACAGGACCCTGGCGGCCACCAGCGCGACCCACCCGCAGACGGCACCGGCCGTCATCCCCGCGACGAACCGTCCCGGCGTGGAGTACCGGCCCTTCGGATCGGCAAACAGCGTGTACGTCCCGGACGCCAGCGGCGGGAACAGGAGGAACGAGACGAGCGTGAAGCTGTTCGACAGCCAGGTCACGAGGCCGATCAACAGCGGGACGCAGACGAGGACCGACACGTGGAGCAGGTTCCGGGTGTCCTCGAGCCACGCCCGCAGGTCCCGGAGTTCTCGTCGTTCGACGCGGCGGAGGCGACGACGGGCCGACCAGTACCGCCGGCGGACGGCTTCGAGCGCTGCGCGCGGAGACGGCCACACGGTCTGTGTCCTCCAGTGTCCTCCGTTCAGAGCCGCGTCGCGGCTGTCAGCGAGATCTCGATCGCTCGCTCGACGTTGTTCCTGGCCT
>CAZIVN010000153.1:0-6359 GCA_964542685.1 uncultured Halobacteriales archaeon | reverse complement strand
TCAACGACCGCGACGCCACCATCGAGCGCAAGATCCGCGGCGCCCACGACGACCGGATCCCCTACCAGGTCATCGTCGGCGACGACGAGGAAGCCGACGGAACGATCGCGGTCCGCGACCGCCAGGAGCGCCAGGAGTACGACGTCGACCCCGAGGCGTTCCGCGAGCACCTGCGGAGTGAGATCGGCGACCGGCGGGTCGCTCCGGACTTCCTGGAGTGACGCCACGGGCATAGACTCCGCGGCTCCCGTACTATCCCTGTACCGTCGAGGTACCCCGTCGAGCGTTCCGACCGACACGTACCTGGCCACCCCGTTCTACCCGCCACTCCACGTGTGTTCTCGCGGAGCCTATTCTCACTCGCAACCGTCACACGACGCCCGCTTCCGGCATGCCGGAATCGAGCGTGTGGCCGCACCAGTGACGGCAGGTGGCGACCTGCTGTAGTACTGCCGGACGGAAGTCAGTAGGGACGCGGTCGCCGACGGGCTGGCGAGCGCGGTCGAACGGGTCCTTCCCCCCGCCGCCTCGGAAAGAGGTTTGCGTGCTCGGCACGACCGTCCGGTATGACTTCGCTGACCGACCGCGGGCGCTCGCTCGGGGCGCGAGTGCGCCGCGTCGCCGACCGCCTGTCCGACGACCGCACGGCATTCGACGACGAGGAGATCGTCGTCGAGGCACCGTTTACCGGCGAGTCGCTCGGGACCGTCCCCGCCGGCGACGAAGACGACGTCGCCGACGCCGTCGAACGCGCGCGGTCCGCACAGCGCGAGTGGGCCGAGCGCTCCCGCGAGGAGCGAGCCGAGGTCCTCCTGCGTTTCCACGACCTGGTCCTGGCGGAGCGCGAGGACCTCCTGGACCTGGTCCAGCGAGAGGGCGGGAAGGCCCGGATGGACGCGCTCGAGGAGGTACTGGACGTGGCGACCAACGCGCGTCACTACGCGGTCCGGGCCGACGAGTACCTCGCCCCCGAGCGCCGGAAGGGAGCCTTCCCGGGTCTGACCCGGACGACGGTCCACCGCCACCCCGTCGGCGTCGTCGGCGTCATCTCGCCGTGGAACTACCCCCTGACACTGTCCGTCTCGGACGCGCTGCCGGCCCTGCTCGCGGGTAACGCCGTCGTCTGCAAGCCCGCCGAGACGACGCCCTTTACCGCGCTTGCCGTCGCGGATCTCCTGGCCGAGGCCGGGCTGCCCGAGGACCTGTTCGCGGTCGTCACCGGGTACGGGCCCGACACTGGTCCCGCACTGGTCGAGCGCTGTGACTACGTCACGTTCACCGGGTCCGGCGAGACCGGACGAATCGTCGCCGAGGGCGCCGGTCGCCACCTCACTGACTGCTCGCTGGAACTGGGCGGGAAGAACCCGATGCTCGTCCTGGAGAGCGCCGACCTCGACCGCGCGGTCGAGGGGGCCGTTCGTGGCTCGTTCACCAACGCCGGCCAGCTGTGCATCTCCTTCGAACGGATCTACGTCCACGAGTCGCTGTACGACGAGTTCCTGGAGCGGTTCGTCACCGCGACCGAGGCCCTCGAACTGGGCGCCGAGGTGGGCTACGGCTACGACGTCGGCACCCTCGCCTCCGCCGAGCAACTGGCGAAAGTCGGCGCCCACGTCGACGACGCCCGCGAACGGGGCGCGACCGTCCACTGCGGCGGCCAGGCCCGCCCCGACGTCGGTCCGTACGTCTACGAACCGACGGTGCTGACGGACCTGCCCGCGGACGCCGACGCGGCCTGCGACGAGACGTTCGGCCCCGTCGTGGCCGTCGCGCCCGTCCCCGACGCCGAGACGGCCGTCGACCGCGCCAACGACTCGCGGTACGGCCTCAACGCCGCCGTCTACGCCGACCGCGAGCGGGGCCGCGAACTCGCCCCCCGGATCGAGTGTGGCACCGTCAACGTCAACGACCCCTACGTCGCCTCGTGGATCTCGGTCGACGCGCCGATGGGCGGGATGAAGGACTCGGGCATCGGCCGGCGCCACGGCCGCGAGGGCATCGAACGGTACACCGAGGCCCAGACCGTCGCCGTCCAGCGGACCTCCACCGCGGTGCCCGACTGGCTGTCTGACCGCCTGTACGCCGAACTGACGACCCGCGGCCTGTGGCTGACGCGCCGGATTCCGGGGCTGCGGTGAGGAGTCGACCACCGGGGTCGACCCACCGGCCGTCCGGCCGAATGCTCCGACCCGAACCCCCAAGTCCGTTCCACCGGTAGACACGGACGTGTCCGCGCTGGCATCGGTGGGCTGGGGGCTCGTCACCCTGGGGCTCGCCCCCGGCATCCTCGCCCACGAGTACGCCCACGTCGCCGCCTGTCGCCTGCTGGGGGTCGCGGTCCACCAGTACCCCCGGCTGAACCCGTTCGGCCGCGACGCGTACCTCGACCACGAACCGGTGACGCGGTTCCCGACGGACCTGGCCATCGCGCTCGCGCCACTCGCGGTCAACGTCCCGCTCGCCGTCGGCGCGTTCGCCCTGGCGGCGGTCGTTCCCGGACCGGTCGCCGTGGTCCCACTGTGGCTCGGCGGGGCGTTCGCACTGACGGCCTTGCCGAGCGCGAGCGACGTCGGCAAACTCCACGCGACGGCGGAGACGCTGTCCCCACCGGCCCGGCCGCTCGGCCAGGCCGTCGCGGGCGCCGTCCAGGGGTTCCTCCGGCTCCCGGGCGCGGCCGGCATCGCCGGGGCGTTGCTCGCACTCGGGCTGTACGGGGTCGCCGACGGCCTCGTCGCGGGCGTGTGATACTGTTTAGTTTCAGCGATTACCGGTGAGTGCCGGTCCGTGCCGGGACTCACCGGTAAACAGTGAAACTGGACAGTACGAGGCTCCACGGCGGTCGTTCCGAACCGGTGTATTCAAGATTGTGGAAGTGTGCATACCGGGCCATGAATCGCGCCGAGAAGGCCGGGCTGCAACTGCAAGCCGTGTCGGTGCTGCGGATGCTCAAGGAGACCCGCACGTACGACGAGCTCTCAGCGCTGACCGGACTCCCGGCCGGCGATCTGAACCGCTACGTCAACGGGCACGTCCTCCCGGGAGACGAGCGGGCCCGCGACATCGTCGACGGCGTCGGCCGCGACGCGCTGGCCCGCGAGTTGAGCGACCGCGTGGACGTCGACAGCGAGGGGTACGTCGACAACTCCGCCATCGTGTTCGACCAGGGTTTCCTGGACCTGGTCGCACCCGTCGCCGCGGACACCTACGGGTTCGACGCCCCGGACGTCGTCCTGACGGCGGCGACGGACGGCATCACGCTGGCCGCCGCGATGGCGAGTTACTTCGGCGCGCGGTGTGCGTACGCCAAGAAGTCAAAGGAGACCGCCGTCGAGGAGTTCATCGAGGCCCGCCAGCGTCTGGATTCGGGCATCGAGCTGACCTACTACCTGCCCGACGGTGCCATCGAACCGGGCGACAGCGTCCTCGTCGTCGACGACCTGATCCGGTCCGGCGAGACGCAGGCACTCTTGCTCGACACCGTCGCGACGGCCGACGCGGCCGTCTCCGGCGTGTTCGCACTGATCGCCGTCGGCGACGAGGGCGTCGAACGCGCCGCTGCCCGCACCGACGCACCGGTCGGCGCGCTCGTCACGTTCGACTGACGCTCCCCCGGTGGTCGTCGCCGCCCGGCCCCGCTACAGGTCCTGCTCGGCCAGGGCCGTCCGCGTCTCCCGGATGCGGTCCTCGACGGGGCCGGTGTCGGCGTCGACGTGGGCCGCCAGCGACGCCGTCGCCCCGAGGAGCCACTCCGCGCGCTCGGCGTACCGGCGGACGTCGCCGGGCCCGACGCCGTACCGGTCCGCGACGCTTCCGACGTCCGTGCCCGCCGCGACGGCCGCGAGCAGTCGGGCGGTCTTCAGAACCGACAGCCAGTCGTTGAACTCGCCGTCGAACTCCGCGATGGGTTTGGCGAACAGGTCGGCGTTGCGCAGTGCGTACTCGCTGAGTCGCCCGGCCTCGTCGTCCCGGACGTACGTCAGGTTCATGTCGGGCGTGTCGCAGACGACCTCCAGGACCGTCAGGCGCGTGACCCGGTCCATCGCCGTCGCTCGCTCGATGGCGGCGACGACGTCGGTGCCGGTCCGGGGGTCGACGTACACCCGCGAGACGAGCGCTCCCAGGTCCGTCGCCGCGAGGCCCTCGGCGTCGGTCAGCAGTCCCTCCGCGACCAGCGACTCGACGGCTGCGGCCGCCCCCTCGTGGAGCGCGTCGCGACCGCCCTGGTGGGCACACAGCGTCGCGTCCAGCGTCCGCGCCAGGCCCGCCCGCGTGTCGGCGAAGCCCGACGCGACGGTCGCGAGGACGTGGGTCTCCAGGGCCGCCGGCGCGGCGAGTTTGGACGTGACCGCTTCCGGGTCCGCGTCCAGGTACCGCTCGCGGACCTCGGCTTCGTCGCTCGGGTCCGTGACGACGACGGCCTCGCCGTGGGGGTCCAGGCCGGGCCGGCCCGCGCGGCCGAACATCTGGTGGACCTCCAGCGTGGGTAGCGGTTCCATCTCGTCGCCGGTCCAGCGCCGGTGGTCGCGGACGATCACCCGACGGGCGGGCGTGTTGACGCCCGCAGCGAGCGTCGGCGTCGCGCAGATGACCGCGATCTCGCGGTCACGGAAGGCGGCCTCGACGGCACTCCGGTGGGCCGCCCGGAGGCCGGCGTGGTGGAAGGCGACGCCGCCCGCCACGCACCGGGCCAGTTCGAGGCCAGTCTCGGTCGTCGCCGTCGTGCGGATCTCCTCGACGGCCTCGTCGGGGAACGCGTACCCCTCCTCGGCGAGCGCGCCCGCCAGTCGCTGGGCGGCCCGCCGGGAGCGGACGAACACCAGACAGCCGCCGTCGTCGGCGACGGCGTCCCCCACCAGCGCCGTCGTCGCGTCCGGGTCCGGGTCGAGCGTTCGGGGCTCCCCGTCCTCGAACCGGAGGACGCCGTCGACGTACACCCCCCGCCGCAGTTCGACCGGGCGCCAGTCGCTGCCGACCAGCGTCGCGTCCAGCCAGTCGGCGATGTCGGCGGCGTTTCGCACCGTCGCCGACAGTCCGACGACCTGGAGCTCCGGCGACAGCGACCGGAGTTTCGAAAGCGTCATCTCCAGGGTCGGCCCGCGGCCCTCGGCGTCCAGCAGGTGAATCTCGTCGACGACGACGCAGGCCAGACGCGCCACCCAGTCGGCACCGGCCCTGATGGCCGAGTCCACCTTCTCGCTGGTCGCGACCACGATATCTTCGTCGGCCAGTTTCGCGTCCGTCGCGTCCAGGTCGCCGGTCGACAGGCCGACGCTGACCCCCGGCAACGCGGAGAACGTCTCGTACTTCTCGGTCGCCAGCGCCCGCAACGGCGCGACGTACAGCGCCGGGCCGTCGGCGGTCAGCATCGCCAGCTGGGCGATCAGCGTCTTGCCCGCCGCCGTCGGCACCGCCGCGAGGAGCCGCTCGCCCTCGGTGACACCGGCCTCGACGGCGGCGGCCTGTGGCGGGTACAGTTCCTCGACCCCCTGGGACCGGAAGTGATCGAGCAGCCGGTCCGACAGCGGGAGGGCGTCCAGTTCCACACAGGCTGTGGGGCCCCACGGTACGTAAAGGCGCGGTCGCTCGGAAGTGTGCTGTCGATGGTAGAGCGACTCCGGTACCACTACCTGTGGCACTCTGGAAGCCCCCTCGCGCTCGACGGTTCTGACTCGCTGTGGGCCTCGGCGTTCGCTACGCTCACGCCTGCGGTCCTTACTTCGTCAGAACCCCCGACCCCTCGGCCCCTTCCAGTCCCACCCCGGACGGGTCGTGCGGGCCACCCCAGTTCGTCACCGAGCCGCACGGGACCGAAACCGTCTCGTCGGCCCGCCCGCTCACCGCCAATCATGAGCTACACCGTCCCCGTCGACGACGTCCAGCCAAGTCAGTTGTACGTCGACGCCGAGTCGATGCGGGAGCTGCTGGCGTGGTTCGACGCCGACGACCCGTCGTACGATCCGATTCCGGTGGTAGAGCTGGGCGGCGACCGGGTGATGACGGACGGCCACACCCGCGCGTTTCTGGCGTACGTCTCGGGAGCGGACGAGCTTCGAGTCGTCGACGACCCGGACCGCGACGAACTGCCGCTGCCGCTGTACCGCGAGTGCGTCGAGTGGTGTCGGTCGGACGGCGTCACGAGCGTCGCGGACCTGACGGGGCGGGTCGTGAGCCACGAGACGTTCGTGGAAGCGTGGGTCCAGCGCTGTCACGACTCGCCGCACTACCCGGAGTAGACACCGCCCGGCTGGTGGCGAAAAACCGGGGCGACAGAAGGTTTTTCCACGTCCCGCGACTACCGGATTACATGCGCCGCGACGACCGCGACGACCCCTTCGACGACATTTTCCGCGAGATCGAAC
>CAZIVN010000152.1:0-6366 GCA_964542685.1 uncultured Halobacteriales archaeon | reverse complement strand
GGGCTCCTCGACGGTGTCGGACTATCGGAAACTGTTCGAGGAGTTCGGCATCGAGTCGTTCGACGGGGTCCTCCCGGAGGTACCGAACCCACACTTCCTGATGCGCCGGGGTGTGATCTTCGGCCACCGCGACTACGAACCCGTCGCGAGAGCGATGCGCGAGGGCGAACCGTTCGCGGCGCTGTCGGGCTTCATGCCGACTGGCGACCCCCACATCGGCCACAAACTGGTGTTCGACGAACTGATCTGGCACCAGGAGCAGGGCGGCGACGCCTACGGCCTGATCGCGGACCTGGAGGCCAACTCCGCCCGCGGGATGACCTGGAAAGAGATCGACGAACACGCCGAGAACTACCTGCTCAGCCTGCTGGCGCTGGGGTTCGACGCCGAGGACGGCGAGATTTACCGGCAGTCGGACAACCGCCGCCTCCAGGATCTGGCGTTCGAACTCGGCGCGAAGGCGAACTTCTCGGAGCTGAACGCACTGTACGGGTTCGACGGCGAGACGAACGTCTCGCACATGCAGTCGGTGATCACGCAGATGGCCGACATCCTCTACCCGCAACTCGACGAGCCCAAACCGACGGTGATCCCGGTCGGGCCCGATCAGGACCCGCACGTCCGACTGGCTCGCGACCTCGCAGCGCGGGTGCGGTACTTCAAGGTGACCGAGGCGTACGCCAGTTTCGAGTTGACCGACGAGGAGCGGGACCTGGTCGCCCAGGCCCACGCGGCACTGTCGGCCGCGGCCGACGACGAGACGGTCCGGTGTGTCCACGGCGCCCAGTACCTCGTGGGCGGCCGCGACCGGGTCGAATTCGACGCCGACCGGCCGACGTTGGCGGAGTACGACATCGAGGCTCCGATCCGCGAGGCGGCCGTCGAGAAACTCGCGAACGCGGGGATGGAGCCGTTGCGCCCCCGGACGCGGTTCCTGAACAGCAGGGCGACCGACGCGGCGTTCGAGGCCCTCGTCGACGCCGTCGACGGCGAGAAGCGGGTGTACGACGAACACGTCGACGCGTTCGACCTCGACCGCGAGGCCGCCGAGGAACTGGCCCGCGAGGTCGAACTCGACCACGGTGGCTACGGGTTCCGGGCGCCGTCGGGCATCTACCACCGGTTCATGACCGGGCTCACGGGGGGCAAGATGTCCTCGTCGGTCCCGGCCAGCCACATCTCGCTGCTTGACGACCCCGAGGAGGGGTACGACAAGGTGAAGGCGGCGACGACGGCCGGGCAGGAGACCGCAGAACTCCAGCGGGAACTCGGCGGCGAGCCCGACGAGTGTCCGGTGTACGAACTGTACGCCTACTTGCTCGCCAACGCCGACGACGAGTTCGCAAAGCGAGTGTACGAGGAGTGTGCGGCCGGCGAGCGTCTCTGTGGCGACTGCAAGGACCAGGCCGCCGAGTTGATGCGCGAGTTCCTGGCGGACCACCAGGAGAAGCGCGAGGAGGCCCGCGAGGTGCTCGCGGACCTGGACATCGACCTGGACAGCGACCGCCGCCGGGACTGACCGGCCCGCGGCGTCCGTGAGGACTGCCCACCCGGACTCGCCGACCCCCTCCGTTTCGACTGGAAGCACGCGTCAGACGCCCGTCCGACGCAGTCCTGTATTTTCCCTGTCTCGTAGAGGAAAAAATAAGGACGACGACGACCATCCCCGGACGATGGGGTCCCGTTCGGTTCCCGACGCCGTGGTCGTCTGTGCCGAGGTGCTGGGCCGCTTCGGCGTCGCCGCCGAGACGGTGTCTCGGACGGGCGACTCGCCGGAGGCGGCAATCGAGGCGGCACTCGACCGTGCGCCGTCCCGGGCCGAGTTCCTCGGGCGGACGATCAGCACGGCGCCCCGGGGCATCGACGCGCCCGCACGGTACGCCAGGGAGACGCCCTGGACGGCGTTGCGGACCACCTTCGAGGCGCTCGGCTGGTCGTTCGCCGTCGAGGACCGGTCGGGGCGCCCGGTCGACAACGTCGCGACCCCCGCCGGCCCGTTCTCGGTGACCGTCGAGGACGGCGCCGGTCGGACCCGGACCGCCACCGTGGAGTACCCGTCGACGCCACTGGGCCGGTACAACCTCCCGGCCGTCCTCGCACAGGTCGAGCGCGGCGTGTTGTACGGCCTGGACTGGGAGTTCGTCGCCCTGTCGGACGGAACAGACCGCTGGCGGTTCGCTCCCGTCCGGACCGAGGACCTGGCGACGCTCCGGGAGGCACACGGCGATCGGATCGCACCGTTCGACCGTTCGGTGCTGGCCCGGGACGGTCCGGCGGCGTACGAACCGCCGGCCGACTCGTCGGTCTGGCCGGCCTGGACGGACGAGGGAGACGCTGCCCCGTCGACGCGCGGAGCGACCGTCTCGGCGTCTCCCTCCTCGCCGCCAGACTCGCCCGACGACGTCATCCGGTTCGTCGGCGGGGACGACGACCCGGCCGACGCCGAAGCGCCCGACGAGACGACGGGGAGGACGATGGGCGACGCGTCCGCGACGACGCCCGACGGCGAGACGGACGCGGACGACGGAGACGACGCGGACGACGGCGAGACGGTCGCCGGCGTCACGTTCGACTCCCTCTCGGGGTGGTCGACGGCGGACGACGGGCCGGACCGCGACGCGGCCGCGAGCGACTTCACGCTGTCCGGGTCGCCGACGACGGTTCGGACGGGAGCCGACGCGGTGGGCCGTGACGACGAACGGGACGACGAGACGGAGCCCGATTCCGGGACGGATCGGACCGGGGAGGGGTCGGACACGGGTGACCCGGACGACGACTTCTTCGACGGCGGCCTCTCGGGCGGACCGTCCGTCGACCGGGTGGAAACCGAGTCGTTCGGCCTCCCCGAGTCACAGACCGAGGACGAACGCCTGCAGGCCGCGGGTGCCGCCATCGACGCGGGCGGCGGCGTCTCCGTGTCGGGACTGCTCGACGACGAGTCGTTCCTCCCGACGATTCCGGCGGAGGGCCCGACGGAGGTGACGATGACCTTCGAGGACTCGTTCGACCCGTCGGCGCCGTCGCCCGCCGACACCCGCGAGTCGGACAGCGAGGACGGGTTCGTCTGGGTCAACGCCGACGGCCTGGAGTGACTCGACCCTACCGCGAGACGTACACGGCGGGACTGCGCTCGGTGGCGTACTCGGCGTCGCGGGCTCCGACCGCCGTCCAGTAACTCCGCGGCGTCGTCCCGACGACCGCCGCGATGGCCTCGTACGACAGGAGGTTCTCGCCGGCCCGGACGAGCGCGAAGGCGGCTCGCTTTCGCTCGTCCTCGACGGACTCGGCCCACACCTGCGTGTAGCGGTTCGGGTAGGTGAACACGAGGTGGCCGCCGGGAGCGACGCGCTCGTACAGCGCCCGCAGGCCCCGGCGGACGTCCGCGACGAAGTACAGGGTCGCCACGCAGTACACGAGGTCGAACCGGCGGTCGACTGCGAGCGTCGGGAGCGCCTCGACCAGCCAGTGGACGTTCTGCCGGTCGCCGGCCCGCGTTCGGTTCGCGGCGACGGCCGATGGCGACCGGTCCGAGCAGTACCACGTCACCTCCGGGTACCGCGCCGCGAGGTCGAGTTCCGTGGCGGCGTGGCCACAGCCCGGCGAGTAAACCGTCTCGGGCGTGCCGACGACGTCGAAGAAGGTTTCGAGGTGGTCTGCCATCTCCGCGCCACCGACGTACGCCCCCGGCTCGCCGTCGTCGGTCGCGTAGAACCGTTCCCAGTCGAACTCGCCGTCCTCGGCCATCCTACCCGCCGAGCATGGCCTCGTAGACGGCTTCCGGCGTCGGCGTCAGCTGGTCGGGGTCGACCCAGATGAACCCGTCCTCGACGGCCGGATCCGAGCCGGCGTTCTCGTGTTCGAGCGCGTCGAGCACGTCCGAGGAGGTGACGCCGGGGTCACCGCCGGCCTCCCCGACCGGCGTCTCGGCGGCGACGGCCTCGACGTGTTCGAACACCTCGTCGAGGTCGCCCTCCGGCGTCGTCTCCTCGGTCGAGGGGGCGTAGTCGTCGGGGCCGATGTCGACGCTCCCGGTGGTCTCGGGGCCGTCGCTGCGGTACCGCTCGACCTCGGTCTTCGACAGGGAGACCTCGTCGACGTCCGCGAACAGTTCGGCGACGCGTTCCTCGGTCGCCTCCGACGGCCTCCCGCCCAGCGACCGTGACGCGGTGCCGGCGCCGCCGTCCGCGACGACCGTCCGGGGGTCGGCGGCGTTGGCGAGTGCCTCGACGCTCGGGCCGTCGTTGTCGCCGTGGTCGTAGGAGGCCGCTGCGGTGCCGTCGACGTCGTCGGCGACGGCGTCGAAGGAGGCACCGGTCCGGTCGGCCAGACTCCGGGAGCCCGAGAGGGAGTCGCCGGGCTCCGGGACCAGTTCCGGTGGCAGTCGTGCGAGACCGTCGGCCGACAGGGTGTCGATGTCCGTCGCGAACGCCGTCGGCTGGTTGTCGCGCAACAGCGACTGGCCGAAGACCTCGATCCGGTCGCCGTGACGGGCGCGGAGCCGCCGTAACGCGGTCTGCTCGACGAGCACGAACCGCCAGTGGTCGATCTCGTTGGTCAGCAGGACGAAGCGGAGAGACGTCTCGGGCAGCAGTTCCTCGTTGACCGTCGCGATCAGCGCGGGGTAGTTGTCGTCGTCCAGTGGCGTGTCGGGGAACGAGAAGTGGGTGCGACGGACCTGGCCGCTCGACGGTTCTCGCAGGACGAGTTCGACCGGGCCGTGGTGGGTGCTACAGTCGGTCGGGGCGCCGGTCTCCGGGTCGAGGACGCGGAACTGACAGCCGTACGCGCCGAACACGTCGTCGAGTTGCGTCGACGGGGCGTGGTTCCAGAAGCGTTTTCGAACGTCGATGCCGCGCGAGGAGTGCGCGAGGAGGCGGTGGGCACGCCGGTACAGCGCACGGTCGGTCGGGTCCTCGCCGACCTCGGCGCGAATCGCAGTCCGGAGCGCGGCCTCGTCGCCGTCCTCGACGCCGTGGTGTGAACGGATCTCGGCCGACGGGAGTCCGAATCCCTGCAGGACCTGGACGTACTCGGCCAGGTGGTCGATAGCCTGTGCTGCCATCTGTTACTTGTACCCTAAGGGGGTCGTGGTTAATTAATCTTGGTATCTGTTGTAATTTCACACTGTATATCGGTGAGATAGAACACGGGAGTCCAGAACGCTTATTTTCCTGCTAGTGTGAGTTGTCCCCATGGCGTCAGAACCTCGCCACCGCGCCAGTGTCGTCGTCGAGTCAGCGCCCCGCGCGAGGTTCGCCTTCTTCGGACTCTGATCGGGCGGCGGACTCGGGACGGTGCCTGCCGGCACCCCCCGACGAAACCGCTCGGACGGCCCGCCGGGCCGCCGAGAGTCGCAACGGCTATCCATCGCACCCGAGACACCAGTACCAAATGCCACGCACGCTACCGGCGGCGCAGGCGGCAGTCCTTCGCGCCGCCAGCGCCGACGACCGACTGACGGTCGAACAGCTCGCAGACGACGCGGACCTCCCGCCGGAGACGGTCACCGGGGCGCTGTTCGCCCTGGACGAGGCGGGCCTCCTCGACGTCGCGGAGACGACCGAGCGGAGCGCCGCGCTCACCGACGAGGGACGGCGGTACGTCGAGGCCGGCCTCCCCGAGGTCCGCTTCTACCGTGCAGCCCGCGCGGCCGGCGCCGACGACGCGCGCGTCTCGATGGGGCAGGTCCTGGGGGCGGCGGACCTGGACGGCGACGCCGTCGACGTCGCCCTCGCCAACTACGCCCGGAAGGGCTACGGCGACATCGAGAGCGGCCAGGTGCGTGCCGATCCGGACGCGGACCCGGACGCCGACCCCGAGGCGGTAGCGCTCGCGGCCCTCGCCGACGGTGAGACGGCCGACGCGGACGCCGTCGACGAACTCGACCGCCGCGGCCTCGCGACCGTCGAGGAGCGAACGGTCCGCTCGGCGACACTCACCGACGATGGCGTCACCGCGCTGATGGAGGGCGTCGAGACGGCGGACCGCGTCGACCGACTCACCCCGGAACTACTCGCAAGCGGCGAGTGGGAAGACGTCGAGTTCGCCGACTACAACGTCGAGGCCGAAGGGCCGGACCGGACGCCCGGCAAGGCCCACGTCCTGCGGGCGACCGCAGAGCGCGTCAAGGACGTCCTCGTGGGGATGGGGTTCCAGGAGATGCAGGGGCCCCACGCCGACGCGGACTTCTGGATCCACGACTGCCTGTTCATGCCACAGGACCACCCCGCGCGCACGCAGTGGGACCGGTTCGCACTGGACGTCCCCCTGGCCGACGAGCCACCGCGTGACCTCCTCGAGGCCGTCGAGTCGGCCCACCACGACGGCGTCGGCGAGGACGGCGAGGGCTATCACTCCCCCTGGAGC
>CAZIVN010000151.1:0-6445 GCA_964542685.1 uncultured Halobacteriales archaeon | reverse complement strand
ACGGCGTCACCGAGAACGTCATCGTCGGCAAGCCCGTCAAACTGGGCACTGGCGACGTCGACCTCCGGATGGGGTCGTTCTCGGCGACGAGCGACGAGACCGCGGACTGACCCGATGGCCCGGACCCTGACCGACCGCGCGCGACGGTACCTGGCGGCCTTCGAGGAGGAGACCGGCGCGACCGCCGTCGACTGCGTCGTCGACGGGGACGACGGGGACGGCGAGCGCCTGTTGATCGTCGTCGCTGCGGGCCAGATGGGCGAGGCGATCGGACCGGGCGGTCGCCGGGTCGAACGCTTCGAGCGGTCGGTCGGTACCGACGTGACGCTCGTCGAGGACGCGCCGACGGCGGCGGACTTCGTCGCGAACGCCCTGGCGCCGGCGGCGGTGTACAACGTGACGATCAGCGAGAACGACGACCGCGTCGCCTACGTCGAGGTCGCGGACGAGGACCGCGGCGTCGCCATCGGCGCCGGCGGGCGCAACATCGACGCGGCGCGACTGCTGGCCGACCGCCACTTCGACGTCGACGACGTCCAGTTGACGTAGCGGCCGACGGCCGGCCGCCTGCGGCCGAGAGATCGCCCACCCCGCCGGCACGTTTAGTACCGTTCGGACGTATCACTTCGTAGCCGCATGGCATCCGTGCGAACGGTTCTGGTAGTCGGGACGGCGGCGGCCGCAGACGCACTCGACGAGACGGCGCCCTCGCTCGTGGTTCGGCACGTCGGCGAGGGGACGGCGGTCGTCGACCGACTGGACGAGGGGCCCGTCGACTGCGTCGTCACCGGCCACGATCCGCCGGCAGTCGACGCCCCGTCGGTCGTCCGGACGGCGGTCGACCGGGGCGTGCCAGTGCTCGTCGCGACGGGGGACGGGTCGGAGACGCTGGCCGGCGACGTCGTCGCGGCCGGGGCGACGGGGTACGTGCCGACGGAGCCGGCGACGGCCAGCGATACGCTCGTCGAGCGAGTGCTGTCGGCGACCGAGACCGGTCCCGACCGGGAGCGCGAGCAGTACCGGACGATCATGGAGACGGTGCCCGAGGGCATCTTCGTCCTCGACGAGGACGGCGTCGCGCTGACGGGCAACCGTGCGGGCGCACGGATGCTGGGGTGTGGGTACGAGGAACTGGTCGGGACCCAGATCGCGGACCTCGTCGACGACGGGGTGTTCGAGTACTCGGTCATCGAGCGGTACCTCGAGGTCGTACGGGACCTGCTGTCCTCGGAGACGGACACGGACGTGGGCGTCCTCGAGTTCGATGCCCACCCCGAACCGGACGAAACCCGGGTCTACGAGGCGCGAATCGCGTTGCGGCCGTACGACGAGTCGTTCCGTGGCGTGATCGGCATCATCCGGGACGTCACCGACCGCGAGCGCCGCCGGGAGGAACTGGGGCGCTACGAGGCCATCATCACGTCGCTGGGCGATCCAGTGTGGGCGGTCGACCCAGACGGGTACGGCACCTACGTCAATCCGGCCTACGAGGAACAGTTCGGCTGGACGCAGGCCGAGGCCGAAGCCGGCGAGATTCACTTCACCGAGACCATCGCCGACGAGGACGTCCCGGCGATCCGCGCGCTGACCGAGACGTTGCTGTCCGACGACAACGACAGACAGCGGGACACGCTGGAGGTGGACGTCGTGACGAGAGACGGCCGCCGGGTGCCCGTCGAGGACCACTTCGCGCTGTTGCCGACCGACGGCGAGTTCCGCGGGATGGCGGGCGTCGCGCGGGACATCAGCGACCGCAAGCGCCGCAGTCGACGGATCCAGGTCCTCAACCGCGTGTTGCGCCACAACCTCGGCAACGACATGAACGTCGTCGCCGGGACGGCCACACGCATCGCCGAGACCGCGACCGACCCGGAGCAGGTAGAGTGGGCGGACCGGATCAGGCAGCGGGCGGAGGAACTGGTCGACGTCAGCCGGACGGTCAGACGGATCGAGGGCGTCATCGACCACGACCGCTCGGACCTGCGGGCACTCGACGTCACGGCAGTCCTGGAGGCGGCCGTCGACGAACTGCGCTGGGAGTTTCCGGACGCGACGGTCCGCGTGAGCGCCCCCTCGTCGGTCCACGCGGCGGCCACGGAGGGCCTCCAGCACGCCGTCGAACAGGTCCTGGAGAACGCCGTCGAACACGCCGATGCGGCCGCACCGACGGTCGCCGCCGTCCTGGACCGGCGAACCGTCGACGACGTGGAGTGGGTGTCGCTGCGCGTGAGCGACGACGGCCCCGGCCTCCCGCCCGAGGAGCGGGCGGTGATCCTGGGGGAGGAAGATATCACGCCGCTGAACCACGGGAGCGGCCTCGGCCTGTGGGTGGTGCGGTGGGTGATCGAATCGCTCGACGGCCAGATGGCCATCGACGAGGAGTCCGAGGGCGGAACCGTCGTGGAGTTGCGACTCCGACCGGCGACGCCGTCGTGAGGTCGCCAGGGGCACGTCGCGGGTTGCTCGTCGCCGGCTCTCGACCGTTCGATCGGTCTGAAACGCGCTCAACGGGCGTTTTCGGGGTCGTTCGCGGAACCTGCGGCCGTCCTCTGTCGCCCGGAAAGGGGATGCTTAAGTGGCTCCGTCGGATACGGTGGCGTACTATGGCAAACGGCAAGTACGCCGCGCGCAAGCTGAAGAAGGACCGCCAGGAGCAGCGGTGGTCCGACTCGGACTACGCGCGACGTGAGCGCGGCCTCCGCGAGAAGTCAGACCCCCTCGAGGGCGCTCCGCAGGGACGCGGAATCGTCCTCGAGCGAATCGGTATCGAGGCGAAACAGCCCAACTCCGCGATCCGGAAGTGCGTCCGGGTCCAGTTGATCAAGAACGGCAAGCAGGTCACCGCCTTCTGCCCCGGCGACGGTGCCATCTCGTTCATCGACGAGCACGACGAGGTCACCATCGCGGGCATCGGTGGCGCGAAGGGTCGCGCGATGGGCGACATCGGCGGCGTGAACTACAAGGTCGAGAAGGTCAACGGCGTGTCGCTGATCGAACTGGTACGCGGGAACGCAGAGAAGCCGGTGCGCTAACCATGTCCGAGAGCGACGCCCCCGACCCCGACAGCCCGGCCGGCGGTGCGGACGTCGGTGCGAAGCTGTTCGGCGAGTACGAGACAACCGGCATCGAGTACAGTGACCCCTCGACGGAGCGGTACATCACCGTCACGCCCGTCGCACACACGATGGGCCGTCACGCCTCCAAGCAGTTCCAGAAGAGCGAGATCTCCATCGTCGAACGGCTGATCAACCGGTTGATGCAGACCGACGAGAACACCGGCAAGAAACAGCAGGCGATGGGCATCGTTCGTGACGCCTTCGAGGTCGTCGAGAACCGCACCGACGAGAACCCCGTCCAGATCCTCGTCACGGCCGTCGAGAACGCCGCACCCCGCGAGGAGACGGTCCGGCTGAAGTACGGCGGTATCTCCGTGCCCAAGGCCGTCGACGTCGCCCCGCAACGCCGCGTCGACCAGGCCCTGATGTTCATCGCACAGGGCACCTACCGCAACTCCTTCAAGACGCCGACCGACGTCCACGAGGCGCTGGCCGACCAGTTGACGGGCGCGGCCAACTACGACGTCCAGACGTACGCGGTCAGTCAGAAAGAGGAAAAAGAGCGCGTCGCGGCCGCAGCCCGCTGATACCGCGAACCGCTCGAACGCGTTCGCGGGCCGGTCGGCGAGCGCGGTCGCGTCGACATCTGCCCGGCGACGCAAGGTCACATCTCCGCTGTACCTCTCGTCAGGTTTATTCTTCCCCTCCCGTCACGTACGGACATGACCGAGGACTCAACGGATCGGTTCTCGCCCTCCAGGCGCAGGTTGCTCGCGGCGGCCGCCGCCGGAACGATCTCACTGGCCGGCTGTACCGGCAACGGCGACGGCGGTGGCGACGGCAACTGGAGCGACGGGTCGGACGGCTCGGACGGCTCCACCGGCTCCGACGGGTCGACCGGCTCCGACGGGTCGACCGGCTCCGACGGGTCGAGCCTGTCGACGAGCCACGACATCCAGGAGTGGGACGACTACGACCCGGACTGGAGCGCCCCGGCGACGTCACCGCTGGAGACGGAACTGCAGACGGAGGTCCTCGTCGAGAACATGGAGATTCCGTGGGACATGTCGTTCGGGACCAACGGAGAGATGTTCATCACCGAGCGTGTCGGTCGCGTGGTGACGTTCGACGGCGAGGAGGTCACGCCGATCGCCGAACCCTCCGACGCCATCGACGCCGGATCGATCCAACCGGGGTCCGACGAGAGCACCTGGTGGGTCGAGGGCGGCGAGGGCGGCACGCTCGGCATCGAGACCCACCCCGACTATCCGAACCCGTCGGCCGTGTACGTCTACTACACCTACAACGTCGACAACGGCGTCGCGAACAAGGTGGTGCGGTTCGACGCGAGCGCCGACACCCCCGGCGACACCGCCGAGGTGCTCGTCGAGGGCATTCCCGGCGACAGTTACCACAACGGCGGCCGACTGGAGTTCGGCCCGGAGAACTACCTCTGGATCACGACCGGTGACGGCGGGGACGAGTCGACCCCGCAGGACACGTCGTCGCTGGGCGGGAAGATTCTCCGGATCACGCCGACGGGCGACCCGGCGCCGGGCAACCCGGACCTGGGCGAGGACGCCGACCCCCGGATCTACACCTACGGCCACCGGAACCCCCAGGGACTGGTGTTCCTGCCCGACGGGACGCCGGTCGCCAACGAGCACGGGCCGAACGGTCGCGACGAACTCAATCGCCTCGAACCCGGTGGGAACTACGGCTGGCCGCACACCAGAGAGCGCGACGAGTACCTGAAGGCGAGCGTCCACCGCCCGCTGGCCAACAGCGGTCGAACGTCGTGGGCGCCCAGCGGGTCGGACTTCTACACCGGGGACGCAGTGCCATCGCTGCAAAACCGGATGCTGACCGGGTGTCTGATCGGCCAGCAACTGCTGATTTCGACGCTGAGCGGCCCGGACGAGGAGTTGCCCCCGGCCGACGACGCGCTCCACCAGTTCACCGAGGACTGGACCGACGACGCACTCGTCGCGACGCTGCACACCACCTTCGAGGACGAACTCGGACGGATCCGCAACGTCCAGCAGGGCCCGGACGGCGCCTTGTACCTCGTCACCTGCAACCGCGACGGGCGCTCACAGGACGAGCAGTTCCCGACCGAGCGGGACGACCGTCTCATTCGGCTCTCGCCGGCCTAACAACGAACTTTTTGCGCCTCGGGTTCGCCTGCGGCGAACCGCTCGGCGCAAAAACTTCGATGAAAAAGGCCGGACGCTCGCTTCGCTCGCGTCCGGATGCTGCGCTCGTACTCCGACCCCCAGCGCTCCGTCCGTCAGTCCGCCGCCCGTCCGCCACCGCCGCTCGTCGCGTAGTCACGGGTCACGTCGACCAGGGCCTTCCGGTAGTCGCTGGTCGACGGATCCCGGGCGAGCGACCGGAAGTGGTGCTTGAACCGGTCGATGTCCAGGTCCGGCGCGTCGTCGTCCGCGGCGTGTGCCAGGTCGTACAGCCGGTGGTCCCGATGGAGGAGGTCGTGCCGTTCACACAGCGCCAGCGCGAACGCGGCGTTGACCGCCGTGATATCGGGGTCCGTGCTGCCCGTCGTCCGCCGTGAGTCTTCCCGTGGAGGGTCCGAGCCGTGCTGGCGGAGCGCGGTCGCGAGTCGCGACTCCAGGTACGCGACCAGTTTGTCGGTCGGCCCCACGGTGACGGTGATGTCGTCTGCGTAGATGTCCTTCATGTGGTTCGCGATCTGGTAGCAGTGGGCGAGTTTCCGTCGTTCGACCTCGCTGCCGGCCAGGCCGAGAAACAGCGCCTCCTCGGTCGACTGCACGTGGGAGGGGTGGGCCTCCTCGTAGCGGGCCATGTGGGCGTACTCGTGGAGGGCGAGTTCGCGGGCCATCGCGCTGTTGGCGGCCTTCCGGGAGATGTTCAGCACGTGGTGGTCGTCGTAGTGTCCGGTCCACGTGCGTTCGTCCGGGTCGTCCCGGACGTGGACGTGGACCGGCCGCTCCAGGTCGCGTTCCGTTTCGAACCGGTCGCGAGCGCCGAGAAACGGGGCGGTCGGCGCCGGACCGTGGACCCGTAGTTCCATGTCTACCGTTCACACGGATTCTATCGATATGAGGCTTGTGACCCCGGGAACGACCGCCGGCGTCGGTACCGCCGGCGTCGGCGGGCGGGCCGTCGCCCGACGGCGACGAGTGGCAACGACCCACACGGACGAGGAGCCGGAACCGGCCGCGTGGCGGCCGCTGGCGGGCGATCCGGCCGCCCGAAAACAGCATCCTTTTCACCCCGCTACCGATATGAGGCGGTAATGGGTAGACGCAAGAAGATCGTCGAACAGTGTGAACGGCTGATGGACAAACCGGGACAGATCCGGAACATCGCCATCGCCGCGCACGTCGACCACGGCAAGACCACGCTGA
>CAZIVN010000150.1:0-6447 GCA_964542685.1 uncultured Halobacteriales archaeon | reverse complement strand
GGCGGCCGGTTCGCTCGACCCGAAGACGTCGACGTTCGTCTGGTAGAACTCCCGGTAGCGGCCCTGCTGGACCTGTTCGTACCGCCAGAACGGGCGCGTCGAGCGCCACTTGATCGGTTTGGTCAGTTCCTGGCCCTTGTCGACGACCATCCGGGCGACCGTCGGCGTCAGTTCCGGCGTCAGGGTGACGTGCCGTCCGCCCTTGTCCTCGAAGGCGTACAGTTCGTCGACGATTTCGTCGCCGCTCTTGTCGGTCCACAGCTCGGCGCGCTCGACGCGGGGCGTGTCGATCTCCCGGAACCCGTACCGGGCGGCGGTCTCCTCGACGGTGTCGACGACTGCCCGCCGTGCGGCCATCTCCTCGGGGTAGACGTCCTGAAAGCCCTTCAGCCGGTCGTACATGTCTCCCGGTTCGACGGTCGCGCGCTTGAAACTGTCCTTCGCGGGTCGCGGGCGACCCCCGCGACCACCGGGCTCTGTCCCCCCGGACTTTCTTTCGCCGGTCCGTCGGGTGCGGTCACCGCCCCGAACTAAGGCCGTGGCGACACAGGCTCCGTCTATGAGCGCTGGCGCCGCCGACGAGGGCGACGATGGGGGTGAGCGGGGTGAGCGGGACCTGCTCGACGTCCTCGCGGAGCGCCTGCCGTTCTCGCCACTGTCCGCGCTGGGCGGCCTCCTGGGCGTGTTGATCCTCCTCCGGTCGTGGGCCGATCCAGCCGGCCTCCGCCGGGACCTGGTCGTGTCGGCGCTCCCGCTGGCGACCTGTGCGGGCCTCGTCGTCGCCGACCGCTTGCTGATCGCCGACGGCGTCTCCGTCCGCGACCGTCTGACCATCGTCACGTACGGCCTCGGCGGGTTCCTGTCGGCGTGGATCATCACCGGAATCCAGGTGCCGCTACTGGTCGACGACGCCGGGTCGGTCGCGGACCGACTGTTCCTGATGCTGGTCGGTGGCACCGTCGGCGTCGCGGCCGGGACGGTCGCCGGCGTGGCCGAAGTCCGCCAGCGCGAGGCGGCCCGTACGGCCCGCCGGGAACGGGAACGCCTGGAGGCGTTCGCCGCCGTCGTCAGCCACGACCTCCGCAACCCGCTGGAGGTCGCGCGGGGCTACCTGCGCAACGCCTTCGAGACCGGCGACCCGGACCACCTCATCCGCGTCCAGAAGGCCCTGGAACGGATGGACGAACTGATCGGGGACTCGCTGTCGCTGGCCCGGAAAGGCGCCGTCGTCGAGGATCCGGAACCCGTCGACCTGGCGACGGTCGCACGGACCGCCTGGGGCCTGGTCGACACGGACGACGCGACGCTGTCCTGCGAGGACCCGGGCGTCGTCGAGGCCGACGAGGCGCGCCTGCAGGAACTGTTCGAGAACCTGTTCCGGAACGCCGTGGAACACGGGCGCCCGGAGGACGGGCCGGACCGTGGCGGCGGTCCGCCCCCGACCGACCTCTCCCCCGACCCCGACGACCCCGAACCGACGACGGCCGACGGCGGCACGACGCTCGCGGTTACTGTCGGCCGGACGGAGGCGGGATTCTACGTGGCCGACGACGGTGCCGGTATTCCGCCCGACGAGCGCGACGCGGTGTTCGACCGTGGCCACACCACGAGCGAGGACGGCACCGGGCTGGGACTGGCCATCACCGAGACCATCGCGGAGGCCCACGGCTGGGACGTGTCGGTCGGGGAGAGCGAGGCCGGTGGCGCGCGCTTCGAGTTCCGGACCTGACGGACGGGAGCGTCACCGGACGTCCCGCACTCTCGTCTGGTCGTGGTCGGGAAACAGGTCCTGCACGGCCGACTCGCCGGCGCGGTCCGCGAGCAGCGCCCGCAGTTCCGCCTCGTAGTCCGCCCGTGGCACCTCCTCACTGGGCCCGACGTCGACGGTCAGGGTGGCGTCGACGAGGCGGTCGACGGCCCCGCGGCCGAACCCAGCGAGCGGCGAGATGTAGTCGACGTCGTACCGGTCTTCCAGGCTCTGGGCGGCCGCCCGCGAGACGGTCGGGACGCGGTCGTCCCGGCGGGTGCCGTCGGCGACCGCGTCGAACTCCATGTCCGCGACCCGTTCGAGGGCGTGTTCGTGGACCTCCTGGATGCCGTTGCGGGGGTAGCCGTCGGCCTGGATCCGGTCGACGGCCGACGCCGCGACCGAGCGATCCAGTTCGATCCGCTGGAAGTCGAATCCGGCGCGGTCGGCGGCCTGTCGGGCGTACTGCCAGTCGTCCGTGATCCCGAAGTGACCGGTCACGAGGGTCACGTCGTAGAACGAGTCGAGCAGCAGTGCGGCGAGGGTGGAGTCCTTCCCGCCGCTGTAACACAGCCCACAGCGCATCTCAGCGCCGTTTGATGTCGAAGCTCTTCTTGTCGGGCTTCAGTTCCTTGAGCACCTGACGCATCTTCTCGTCGTCGATCTTCCCGTCGAGGCGCCCGCTGCGTGCGATGGCGATCACCTGCTGTTCGACCTGCTCGCCGAACTGCGGTTTCGACATCTTGACGGTGTTGAGACGCTGGCGGGCGTCGTCGGTCAGGTGCTGTCGCAGGATGGCCTTCTTCTGGGCTTCGGCCTGCTGTCGGGCGGCGTTCTGGGCCTCGGCGCCCTCCTCCTGTTCCTGCAGTTCTTCCATCCGCTGCTGGCGGAGTTCTTCGAGTTCGTCGTCGTCCGGGCTGTCGCTCATACCTGTTGGTACTCCTCGGGATGGAAAAATCCTTGCGAACCCGGGCAGTTCCGCCCACCCCGACGGGAGCCGTCCGGACACCGTCCCGTCGCAGGCCGGTTGAGCCCAGCCGTGGCTCCGTGCTGTGGACGGTCCTCCGCCGGCGTCCGCACGGCCCTCACTCGCTGGATTCGCCGTACGGCCCCCGGTCGCCGCCGAACCCCTCCTCCATCATCTCGCACTCCCCGTTGGCGTTGATGAGGATCCGTCCCTGGTAGCCACAGGTCCCGTTGTTGTTGTACTTGCATCGCGTACACCGACACTCGACCGACTTTCGCTGGTCTCGCTGTGCCATGTGTCACCATATCGCCCCCGGCCGTTTGATTGTTGCCCCGAGTGACGGCCCGGAGTTGCGCCCGGCAGGACGGCTCCTCTCCGCACTCGCCGCCCTCAGAAGTCGCCCAGCGAGGACTGCTCGGCGGCCGCGAGGACGTCGTCGCAGGTCCTCCACGTCTCGCGGGCCGGGGGCGGCAGGTCGCCGTGTTCGGCGACATACGATGCCAGGAACTCCCTTGTCGTCGGATCGCTCGGGTAGCCGCTCCCGACGGCGCCGTACGTCTCGCGGAGCCGTCGAACGTGGGCCTCGCGGGCCTCCTTGGCGACGATGCTGGCGGCGGCGACGTGGGGGTCACGCTCGTCGGCGCCGTGTTCCGCGGTCACGGCCACGTCGGCGGACACCCGGTCGGCCAGACGGTCGGCGAAGCGCTCGGCGTCGGTGTCTCCGGCGTCGACCAGTCCGGTGTCGCCGTCCGAGACGACGGCGGCGACGGCCTCGGCCTGGGCGGCGACGGTCAGTTCGTTCATGTCCGTCGCCGGGTCGTCGATGCGGTCGACCGGCACCTCCGCGACGCCGACGGTCAGACGGTCGTCCGCCCGGACGGCCGTCGCCAGCCGTGCCCGCCGCTCGTCGGGCACTCGCTTCGAGTCGTCGACGTCGTCCGGAATCGCCGCTCTTGGCCCGGCGACGGCGGCGGCGAACATCGATCCGACGACCGGTCCCTTCCCGGCCTCGTCGGCGCCGAACTGCACGTCCGCCGCTGCTCGCGCGGTCCGTTTGTACCTGTCGAAAATGTCGGGGTTCACGGACGGTCCGTCGCGACGGCGTGGCGGCCCCGCCCGACCCGGTCCGGGTCGCCTGCCCGTCGACGGGGGCGCTGTCACGCCGCGGCGACCGACTGTCTAGCTCGTCGTCACCGGAACGTCTTGGTCGACCGGCTCCTCGTCTGCGTCCGGTTCCTCCTCCGTTGGCTCCTCGCTGATCGTGGTCCAGTAGGTTTCTGTTATCTCATGGTGGCACATCGGGAACCCTCCCGTTGAGGGCTGCTATGTGAAGACGTACCAAAAAGGTACCGACGGCACGGGGGCCGGACGGTAGTCTTTTGAGTAAACCGTCCGTACGTACTGCTATGGCCGACAAACCAGCCTCCGGTGAGTTGTTCGGGATCCCGTACAACTTCGAGCGACCGAGCGTGCGACGGCTCGTCTCGTCGTACTGGGAACCCGGCGAGGGGATGCTCGTCGAGAAGCCCTTCGGCATCGGCTACACGCTGAACCTGGCGAACTGGCGCTCGTGGGTCGTCCTGGCGGTCGCCGGACTGCTCGTCTGGCGGGAGCGCGAGGCCGAGAAAGACAGGGCCGCCGACGAGGCGGCCGCCGACGAGGAACCCGTCGAAGTCATCGTCGACTGACAGGTGGCGTCGTCCCCGCCCGACCACACCGCTTTTCTCCCTGCCCGCGAACGAGTGAGCATGCTCGCGGTTCGGGCGCCCGCGACGACCGCGAACCTCGGGAGTGGCTACGACACCTTCGGGGCCGCGTTGACCGGGCCGGCCGACGTGTTGCGGGTGGCCCGTGCCGACCGGACCACCATCTCCGTTACCGGGGCCGGCGCCCAGTACATCCCGGAACGGCCGGCCGACAACGTCGCCGGCGTCGTCGCGCGAGAACTCGGCGTGACCGCGTCGATTCGCATCGACAAGGGCGTCCGGCCGTCGTCGGGAATGGGGTCGTCGGCGGCCAGTGCCGCCGGCGCCGCACTGGCGCTGGCCGAACTGTACGACCTCGACTACACCCGAGAGGAACTGGTCGACGTGGCCGCCGAGGGCGAGGCCCTCGTCGCGGGCACGGCCCACGCGGACAATGTGGCGCCGGCCCTGCTCGGCGGGTTCGTCGTCGCCCGCGAGGACGGGTTCGTCGCGGTCGACACCGAGGTGCCACTGGTGGTCGCACTGCCGGAGGGGGCCGTCTCGACGAGCGACGCCCGCGGAGTCGTCCCCGACAGCGTCGACACCGACGACCTCGTGGCGACGGTCGGATCCGCGGCGACGCTCGTGACCGGGATGCACCGGGACGACCCCGAACTTGTCGGCCGCGGGCTCCGCGAGACGGTCGTCACGCCCAGACGCGCCGCGCTGATCGACGGGTACGACGCCGTCCGGGACGCTGCCCTGGCTGCCGGTGCGACCGGCGTGACGGTCAGCGGCGCGGGGCCTGCCATGCTTTCGGTCTGTCGACGGTCGGACCGGCGCCGGGTCGCAGCCGCGATGGTCGAGGCGTTCGACCGGGCCGGCGTCGAGGCCCGCGCGTTCAAGACCGCCGTCGGCGACGGTGCGACGGTCGTCGAGCGCCACGAGGACGCGCCGACCGGCGGAGCGGACACGTGAGTACCTGACCGCACACGTTCGGCAGGAAGGGGCAGGTTTTACCACGTGTGCCCTGGTATGGGGGCACATGGCAACGGGTGAACCGGATCGGTACGGGTCGCCGGTCGGCGTCGGGCAGCGCCCGACGTCCCTGGCCCGGCGGCTCCAGTGGTTCGGGCTCGTGGTGGTGCTCGTCGGGGTCCTTCCGGTCCTCGCCACCGGTGCGGTGGTCTTCGCGAGGGCGGGTGGTGGCGGCGTCGTCGCCGCCGTCACGACGGACGCGAGCGGCGTCGCGTCGGTGTTTCGCGTCGCGGTGACCGTCACGGCGGCGGGCTGTTGGTGTGTCGGCCTCGGGATGCTCGTCGAGGGGCTCCTGGCATCGGACACCTGATACGGTCGGGTGGAGACGTTTACCAGTGAGCTCCGGAGCGGACGGGAGATCGCCGGCAATCGACTACGACCGACCGTATGCCACGGCCGCCGACCGGTCGAAGCCGGCGGCATCGACCGTGGTACCGACCAGCACGGACGGGCGACACCACAAGGGCCTTTTTCCTGCCCCTACTTCGGCCGTGCATGGCCGAGGTACAACTGGTCCGCCAGCGGATCAGGCCGGGGAAGACCGACCAGCTCCGGGCCTGGTTCGCCGAACTGGAACGGCGGGAGGAGGAGGTCATCAGGACCCTCGAGAACGAGCGGGCCTGGACGGAGTCCGTGTTCATCGAGGCCACCGAGACCGGTGACTCGCTGTACTACTACCTGGAGGCCGAGGACCTGGAGACCGTCTTCGACGCCTTCGAACACTCCGAGTACGACATCGACGAACAGCACCGGGAGGTCCTCGACGACTGCCTCGTCGACGACGCATCCGAAGAACTCGAACCGCTGTTTCACGTCTACAACCCGACCCGACCGGAGTGAACGGTCGGTCGGTGACGCCCGGACCGCGTTCAGACGCCCCGTCCCTGCAGTTTCTCCTCTTCCGGCAGGTCGACGTTGGCGTCACCGCTCATCCCCTTGCCGATGTTCGACGCGATTTCCGCCAGGCGTTCGGGATCGTCCCAGTTGTTGACCGCCTCGACGACGGCGGT
>CAZIVN010000149.1:327-6524 GCA_964542685.1 uncultured Halobacteriales archaeon | reverse complement strand
CCGGTCGCAGTCACGCCGTCCTCGAACGCCCCTTCGGGCGGCTGGAACTGCCCGAGTTCGACGATGACGGTCTGGTTCGCGTGGTCGACCGTGACACCGGTGTTGTCGACTTCGGTCCGGAAGTACTCGGCCCAGCCGCCGTAGTAGTCGCTCGTGATCTCGATGACCACCACTTCACCCTCGACGAGGTCGTACTCGGTGAAGGATGGCGTCTCGCTTTTCTCGATGCTGATCGGGTCGGCCGAGAGCTGTTCCTCGCCGGTCATCGTCGTCAGCGGCAGCGACAGCGAGGCGTCCTCGTAGGTGATGTCGGGCGAGGACACCATCCGTGCGTCCTCGCCGGTGCCACGCCAGACGCCGCCGCCCTGGTAGGCCAGCGTCGTGTCGCTCTGGTCGTACTCGATGGCACCGATCGAGGTGTTGAGAATCTCGGTGTTCGTATCGGACGTTCGCACGACGACGCGGCCGGACGACTCCTTGCGGAGCGCGTCGCTGTCGGTGTCGAGCCCGAGTTTGACTTCGCGGCTCCCGCTCTCCTGGCGGGCGACGGTGTCCAAGCGCTTGTCGAGCGTGATGAAGGCACGCTCGGCCTGTTCGTCCTGAACCCGTTCGCTCGTCCGGTCGGTCGCGTCCAGCCCCACCAGCAGGATTCCGGTCGACCCGATCGCGACGACCGCGACGAGCAACACGATACCGACGATGGCCGACTGACCACGGTCGTCGTCGTGCTGGGGTAGCCGGGGCATTGCTACTCCCTCGAATGGCTCCCAACGGTAAAAGAGTAGTCTCTAGTTCAAGGTCGTTTAGGCCAGTAAATTGAAGTTAGAAACGGATTTCTGGCTCACAAACGAAATAATTATCGCCCGAAGGTTGAAAATTTGTTCCGACACCGAGAAACGAACGCGCGCGGGAACCGGACTCGTCCTGTCGAATTCTGTATCAAAAACGATTGGCGAACCGACCCGTCGTGGCGCCTGTCGGGACCGTTGGCGGTGGTCGGCACTGCCCGTCCCGGCGCGGGAGTCGTCGACTGCCGACCGGGCGGGGCGCGAGCCGACGACGGACCGAGAGTAAAAGGTTGATTACCCGCGGAGAACTAGTACGTGTCATATGGGACGGACAGCGGAGAAAGTAACGGACCTCGTCGAGGAGGAACCCGGGATGGCCGACGCCATCTCGTCCGTGCTAGAACGAGCACAGGAGAACGGCGGGGCAGTCCAGTGGAGCGACGTCCGTGACGACATCACGAGCGGACAGTGGGGCCGTCTGATCGAACGGGAGATTCTGGTCGACGACGAAGACGGCTTCCGACTCGCCGACGAAACCGCCGTCGAGACGGCACTGTCCGACGACGACGTCGAGGAAGCCAGCGAGGACGACGACGACGAGGGCTGGCGAACGATCGACAAACTGGCCCTGGTCGGTGCCGTCGGGATGATCCTCGGGTACAACTACAACCCGATCCGGAACACCATCGGCGGTGCGATCGACCTCGTGCTGGGGCCGGTGACGGCCTCGTTACCGTTCTACGGCGTCGTCCTCGTCGCGGCGGTCCTGACCGGCGTGGCGTCGGTGCTCGTCCAGAGTCAGATGATGGACTACTCCGGGATGGACGGCCACCAGGACAAGATGCAGGAACTCAAGGAACGCCGCAAGAAGGCCAAAGAGGAGGGCAACGACGAGGAACTCGAACGGATCAACCAGGAACAGCAGGAGCTGGTGATGGACCAGTTCAGCAACTTCGCCAGCAACTTCCGGCCGATGATCTGGACGATGGCAGTGTCCATCCCCGTCTTCCTGTGGATGTACTGGCAACTGGGTACCGACCCGGCGGTGTCCAGTCAGACGATGGTGATGCCGATGCTCGGCGAGGTCGGCTGGCGCGAGAGCGCCCTCGGGGTCATCCCCTTCCCCGCCTGGATCGTCTGGTACTTCCTGTGCTCGATGAGTCTGAGCCAGTTGCTGCGCAAGGCGCTGAACATCCAGACGACGCCCGGGTGACCGGCCGGGAGCGTCCCCAGTAGACCGGCGGGACGAACCGCTCCGGGCCCGACCGTCGCCGCCGTTCGCAACGGTTTTCTTCCCCACTCTCGGAGTGGGGGTATGTTGATCACCGTCTCGGGACCGCCGGGCACCGGCAAGAGCACGACCGCCGCGGGACTGGCCGAGGCACTCGGGTACGAACACGTCTCCGGCGGTGACATCTTCCGATCGCTGGCCGACGAGCGGGGATACACCCCACTGGAGTTCAACAAACTCGCCGAGGAGGACCCGTCGATCGACCGTGACCTGGACCGGCGGCTCCGCGAGATCGCCATCGAACGCGACGACGTCGTCCTGGAGTCGCGGCTGGCGGGCTGGCTGGCCGGCGACCACGCGGACTTCCGGTTCTGGCTCGACGCCCCCCTCTCGGTCCGGGCCGAACGGATCGCCGACCGCGAGGACAAGTCCCCCGAGCAGGCACGCGAGGAGACGAGCGAACGGGAGGAAAGCGAGGCGAACCGCTACGCCGACCTGTACGACATCGACATCGGCGACCGCTCCATCTACGACCTCACGATGAACACCGCCCGCTGGAGCGAGACGGCGATGGTCGAGACGTTCGTCGACGCCGTCGAACGGTACGACCCGGCGTCGGACGGCGGCGCAGAACCCATCACCGGCGTCACGTACGACTTCTGAGATGACGCTCCGTCCCCCGCCGAGCGACCGGTCGCCGGCCGAGTTGCTCCGCTTTGGCGTCGTCGTCCTGGACAAACCCCCGGGGCCGTCCTCCCACCAGGTGTCGGCCTGGCTCCGCGACGCCGTCGACGACACACTGGCCGAGGCCGGGACGGCGGGCATCGACCGCGCGGCTCACGCCGGGACGCTCGACCCGAAAGTGACCGGGTGTCTCCCCGTGTTGCTCGGGGACGCGACGCGACTCGCGCAGGCGTTCCTGGCCGGCCGCAAGGAGTACGTGGCCGTCCTGGAGGCCCACGCCACCCTCCCAAGCGACCTCGAGTCCGTCGCCGGCGAGTTCGAGGGCGACCTCCTCCAGAAGCCGCCGAAACGCAGCGCCGTCGCCCGGCGCCTGCGGACGCGCGAGGTGTACGAACTCGACGTCCTGGAGGCCGAGGACCGCCGGGCACTGCTCCGGATCGAGTGCGAGTCCGGAACGTACGTCCGGAAACTGTGTCACGACCTCGGACTGGCCCTGGGCACCGGCGCGCACATGGGCGACCTCCGGCGGACCGCGACGACGCCGTTCGACGACGCCGACCTGGCGACGGCCCACGACTTCGTCGACGCACTGGCGTTCTGGACCGAGGACGACGACGAGGCGCCGCTCCGGGCGGTCGTTCGCCCGGCCGAGCGCGCACTCGACCACCTCCCGTCGGTGACCGTCGCCGAGTCGGCCGCACGCTCGATCGCGGACGGCGCGCCGGTGTACGCGCCGGGCGTACTCGCGGCCGACGACGCGGCCCGGGCGGCCGACGACGACGACCTCGTCGTCTGCTACACGCCCGACGGGTCGGCGGTCTGTCTGGGGACGATGGTCGGCGACCCCGACGCCGAGAGCGGGACCGTGGTCGATCTGGAGCGCGTGCTGGTGTGATCGGGACTCCCGTCCGGCCGTGGGTTCAAACCGCTGGGCGGCGTACGCTCGTCCATGAGCGTCAGCGGCCTCTGTGAGATCTGTGAGGCGAAGACGGCGGAGTACGCCTGCGACCGCTGCGGGACGCTGGCCTGCGAGGACCACTTCGACCCGACGCGCGGGTACTGCGCGGAGTGTGCCCGGGCACTGGGCGAACCCGGCGGCGGCGAACAGGATCCGGACGGGCCCTCGCCGGGCGACACCTTCCAGTTCTAGCGGCCCTCGAGCGGTCAGCGGTGGCGGTTGAGCCGTTGCTTGAGACGCTTCGCCGCGTCGCCGGCCGCCCGGAAGAAGGCGCTCTCGTCGCGGGCCCCTTCGCCCGCGAAGATGATGCCCCGCGAGGAGTTGACGAGGCCGACGTCGACGGGCCACTCGTCACGGGTGGCGAGGCCGTACTCGACGGCGGCCTCGGCGTCGCCGCCCTGCGCGCCGACGCCGGGGACGAGGAACGGCATCCCGGGCACCTCGGCCCGTAACTCCTCCAGTTCCTCGGGTGCGGTGGCGCCGACGACCATCCCGACGTTGCCGTGTGCGTTCCACGTGTCACACAGCGCGGCCACGCGGCGGTAGAGTGGTTCGCCGGAGGCCAGTTCGAGGTCCTGGAGGTCCGCCCCGCCGGCGTTGGAAGTCCGACAGAGGACGATCACGCCCGCGTCCTCGCGGTCGAGGAACGGCTGGAGGGCGTCCCGCCCGAGGTACGGGTTGACCGTGACGGCGTCGACCAGGTCCAGCATCTCGGCGTACTGACGGGTCGTGTTTCCGATGTCCGCGCGCTTTGCGTCCAGCAACACCGGGACGTCCTTCCCGTGAGCGTACGCGACAGTCTCTTCGAGGGCCCGCCAGCCGTCGGGGTCCTCGTAGAACGCGGCGTTGGGCTTGACGCAGGCGGCGTGCTCGTGGGTCGCGTCGACGACCCGTCGGTTGAACGCGAAGCGGGGCATGTCGGCGTCCGCGAGGAACGCCGGGATGCGGTCCGGGTCCGGGTCGAGACCGACGGAGACCACGCTGTCGACGGCGGCGATGCGCTCGGCCAGGCGGTCGAAGAACGTCATCGGCGGCACCTCGCAGTCGGTGCCAAAGGCGTTTGCCATCGCGGCCTCGACGGTGGCGATGGTCGCGGCCCCGTCAGTCCCGGTCCCCGGCGACCGCCTCGAACACGTCCGCGACGCGCTTGACCGCGGCGCCCGAGGGGACGAACACGAGCGTCCGCGGCGGATCGGTGGCTTTCGGGCGGACGCGGAGGTCCGCGTCGCTCGCGCGCTCGGCGGCGGCCTCGACGGCGGCGACGAACTCGACGCGGGCGCGGTCGGGCTGGACAAACACGGTCGCGAGGTGGCGGGTCTCGTCGGCGCCGTCCCCGCCGGCACCGCCCGCGTCGTCGCCGACCAGAGCCACGTCGTAGGCACGCGCGCCGTCGGCAGTCGGTTCGACGTCCGGGTCGGCGTCGACGACCGCGAGCGCGTCGAACGCGCCGTCGCCCCGGCCGTCGAGTTCCGAGGCGAGCAACTGGGCGATGCGACGGCCGTCCGTGATCCGATCCTCGACCATGCGCTCGCTCCGGGCGGGGGCCCCGTCAGCCCTCCGATTCGAGGTCGGCAAGTGCGCGCCGCGCGGCGTCGTCGACGTCCACACCCTGTCGGCGCGCGTACACGACTGCGGCCGCCTCGGCGGTCACGCCGAGGTCACGCTGGAGGCCGTTGATCGCCCCGACGGCGGCGCGTTTCTCCTCGCCGGCGGCGACCAGCGACTCCAGGACCACCTCGAACGGCGAGGGGTCCCGCAGGAGTTCGTCCTCGGGGGTAAAGCCCTCCGGCACCGCGACGCCGTCGGGGTCGAACGTCGGCACGAGGTCCCCGTCCGCCCGACGGAGGAGACCACGACCTGTCGCCACGTCGACCAGTCGCTTGGCCTGGTCCGGCGAGAACCAGTCCCGGTCCAGACTCAGCGCGACGACGAACTCGCTCTCGGCGATCCGCTCGCTCCCCCGCTGGCGAAACGGCGCCGCGACGGCGACTCGCAGACTCACACTCACCGAGGCGGCCGGCGAGGGCAAAAACCGACCGATCCGTGCCGAGCGTTCGTCAGTCGTCACCACGGAACACACCTTTCGCACCCGGATAGCAATCCACTTTAACCCCCGCGACGAACTCCTCGAAAACATGACCGAGTCCTACGTCATCGTCGGAGACGGGATCGCGGGCTCGACCGCGGCGGAGACGCTCCGCGAGGAGTCACCGGACGCCGACATCACCGTCGTCACCGACGAGGGGGAGGCCCTCTACAACAGGATCCTCATCAAGGAGTTCGCGAAGGGGAAACTCCCCGAGGCACCGATCTCCATCCACGAGGAAGACTGGTACGGCGAACGGGACATCGACCTCTCGCTGAACACCCACGTCACCGGCGTCGACGTCGACGCCCACGAGGTCTACACCCACGACAGCGGGACGCTCGAGTACGACAAACTCCTGATCGCGAGCGGCGGGACGCCACAGAGCCTGGCGAGTTTCGGCATCGACAACGCGGACGCCGATGGGGTTCACCACTTCTGGACGTTCCA
>CAZIVN010000149.1:0-317 GCA_964542685.1 uncultured Halobacteriales archaeon | reverse complement strand
GATCAAGGAGAGCGCAGAGCAGGCCGAAACCGGTCTGGTCGTCGGCGCCGGCCTGCTCGGCATCGACCTGGCGGCGATCTGTGGCGCACAGGACATCGACGCCCACTACCTGATGCGTGGCGACTGCTGGTGGCGCTACGCACTCAGCGAGGAGGGCGCCGAAATCATCCACGACGGCCTCCGGGAGAAGGGCGTCACCCCGGTGTTCCAGAGCGGCGTCGACCGCTTCACCGTCGACGACGACGGCCACGTCACCGGCGCCGTCGACCCGAACGGCGAGGAGTTCGACGGCGAGTTCGTCGGCGTCGCCATCGGCC
>CAZIVN010000148.1:6194-6586 GCA_964542685.1 uncultured Halobacteriales archaeon | reverse complement strand
GCGCAGTTCGACGTCGACGGCGACAGCTGGTAGGCCGGCACGCCCAGCAGTTTCCCCGCCAGGTCGTGCAGGGCCACCTCGACGCCGGAGACGGCGGTGACCGTCGCGCCGCCGATCGACCCCTCGCCGGACATCCGCTGGACCATGTGTTCGTACAGGCGGTCGATATCGAGGGGACTCTCGCCGACGACAAACGGTTTCATCCGGTCGATCAGTTCGGGGACGCCCGCGCCCCAGTACGCCTCGCCGGTCCCGGCGACGCCAGCGTCCGTGTACACCCGTACGAGCGTCCACGGGAAGTTGCCGTCGACCATCGTCGTCTGGACGTCCGTTATCTCGACGTCCCGGGATCCCCGGTCTCCTGTAACCCCCATGGTCTTCCTGGAGAGGTC
>CAZIVN010000148.1:0-6184 GCA_964542685.1 uncultured Halobacteriales archaeon | reverse complement strand
CCGCCGAGAGGTCCCGCATCGTGTACTCGGCGTTGGGATCGGCGAGGTCCTCGTAGTCCTTGCTCATACACTGGAGTTTATTCACACCGGGGTAAATTTTTCTCCATGGTCGTCTCCGCCGTACCTGACAGCCTGCAAACCTGATTTCAGCTTGAAACGCCCTTATGGACCCGGTCCGCGAACGAAGTGGTATGCGACGACGGACCCTCCTGACGACCGGCGCCGCCGCGCTCGCGGCGACTGCCGGCTGTCTCGGCGAGAACGACGACCCCGGCGGGACCTCGGACGGAACCGACGACCCGGCGACGGACGACCCGACGACCGAACCACCCACGGACGACCCGACGACGGAACCACCGACCGACGACACGTACGCCACGTTCGCGCCGCCCGAAGACGCGGCCCACCGGCTGTACGTCGAGAACCTCGACGACGAGTCACACCGGATGGACGTCCAGGTCACCGCGCTGGAGACGGGCGAGACGGTCCTCGCGGGACGGTTCGAGGCGCCCGACGGTCGCGGCATCGAGTTCCCGGAGATCGCCGCCAGAGACGCCGTCTACGGGGTCCAGGTTGCGCTGGTCGACGCCGGCCCCGCGGCCGCCTTCCAGTGGAACGCCCAGGCCTGTCCGGAGGACTCCGAGGCGCCCAACGGCTCCCGGAACGGGAGCGTCCGGGTCGCCGAGGACGCCGCCGACCTCTCGTTCGTCGTCGACGCCTGCGACGCACTCGTCGCGGGCACCGAAGTCTCGACGGGGCCGCCCGGGAACTTCGCGCTCGACGGGTACGCCACGCCCGCGGTCACCGTCGACTCGCCCGACCGGGGCTGTGCACCCCTGCTGTCGGCCGATCCGGTCGGCGAGCAGCCGGGCGAGGACGTCGTCGCCTTCGATGACCTGCCCGAGAACCGGCGGGCGGAGTTCGAGGGCGCCCTCGAAGCGGACCGCTACTACGAACTGGCCGAGGACTCCGAGTACGGGTTCTGGGTCGACGAGGCCCAGTACGTCCGCTACGATGGCGACGTGTACGCCGTCGGCGTCGCGGTCTGCTGAGGGCCGCGTCGCGCTCCCGCTAGTCCCATCTTTTTCACCGCCGCCTACCAACCCTCACACATGAGCGACCCAGAGGAACCGGAGTTCGGGTTCGCCACGCCGGAGACGCTCGTCGGGTTCACCGACCTGTACGAACTGACGATGCTGTCGGGCTACCGCGGGGTCGACCACACGCCGGAGGCGACGTTCAGCCTCTACTTCCGCGAGTTGCCAGAGGACCGGGGGTACCTGCTCGCGACCGGCATCGAACAGGTCCTGGCGTACCTCTCGGACCTCTCGTTCCCCCCGGAGTTGCTCGACTACCTCCGCGACGAGGGGTTCCCCGAGGCGACCCTGGCGTACCTCGACGACTTCGAGTTCACCGGCGACGTCTGGGCCGTACCGGAGGGGACGCCGGTGTTCCCGGACGCACCGATCCTGGAGGTGACGGCGCCGATCCCCCAGGCGCAGTTGCTGGAGACGCTCCTGATCAACCAGGTCGGCCTGGGGAGTCTCGCGGCGACGAAGGCCGCCCGGATGGTCGACGTCGTCGAGCGCTACGGCGACGAACAGCCGATCGTCGACTTCGGCTCCCGGCGGGCCCAGGGCGTCGACGCCGGTCTGAAGGTCGCGCGGGCGGCGTACGTCGGCGGTTTCGCCGGCACCTCGAACGTACTGGCGGGCCACCGCTTCGGGATTCCGACGTTCGGGACGATGGCCCACTCCTGGATCCAGAGTTTCCCGGACGAGCGGACGGCCTTCGAGGCGTTCGTCGATTCGTACGGCCCGGACGCGACGCTGCTGGTCGACACCTACGACACGATGGCCGGCGCGGCGCTGGCGGCCGATATCGCCGCGGAGAGCGACGTGCCGGTCGGCGGCGTCCGACTGGACTCCGGGGACCTGCCGGCGCTGTCCCGCGAGGTCGCCGCGCTGTTCGAGGAGCGCGGCGTCGACCTCGACGTGTTCGTCTCCTCGGGCCTCGACGAGTACGCCATCCGGGAGTTCTTCGAACGCGACGGACAGGCGGCGGGGTTCGGCGTCGGAACGCGCCTGGCCTCTCTGGCGGACACGCCCAACCTCGACCTGGTGTACAAACTGGCGGCCGTCGAGCGCGACGGCGAGGTCCGGCCGTCGATGAAACTGTCGCAGGGCAAGACCAGTTACCCCGGCGAGAAACAGGTGTTCCGGCGGACGGAGGACGGCGAGTACGTCGGGGACACGCTGGGCGTCCGCGGGGAGGACTGTCCCGGTGAGCCGTTGCTGTCGCCGGTCGTCGAGGACGGCGAGGTGGTCGTCGACCCGCCCTCCATCGACGAGATACGGGAGCGCGCGGCGACCGAGCGCCGCCGACTGCCACGGGACGTGCGCGCGCTCCAGGCGCCGGCGACCTACCCCGTCGAGACGAGCGACCGCCTCGCCGACCTGACCGAGCGGACCCGCGACGAAATCGCACAGCGGCACGGCCCCCGGGACTGAAATCGGACCCGGAGGCCGCCGCGGTCCGATCCCGTTCGACCCAACGTCTTTGACAGCGGGCGTCGACCGTCCAGCTATGAGTGACATGGCCGAGGACCGGGTGTACGACGACCGAGCGGACGGGGACGTCCTGTTCGTCGCGAGTGCGACCGGCGTCACGCGGGTGGCGGTTGCCAACGGACGCGTCGGGCGGTTCTCCCTCGAACGTCGCTGTACGCCGCGTGACCTCGCGGCCGGCCCCGACTGGGTCGCGGTCGCGACCGAGACGGACGTCCTCCTGCGCCGCGAGGACGGCGAGTACCGCGAGACGGGGTACGGCCCGGCGGTCGCGGCCGGGGCCGACGGCGACGACCTCCTGGTCGCGGGGCCGGACGGCGAACTGGCCCGACGGCTGGACGTCGGCGAGGACGTCGCGGCGTTCGGCGACGACCCAGACGACGGCGAGTGGCTCCCCATCGCCGACGTCGACGCCCCGGTGCGGGCCATCGACCGCACCGTCGTCGCCGCCGGGGACGGCGTCTACCGCCTCCACCCGGACGGTCTCGACCACGCCGGACTCGACGACGCCCGCGACGTCGTCGCGACGCCGACGCCCCTGGTCGCGACGGGCACGGGACTGTACCGCCTCGGCAACGGGTGGCTGGAGGACCTCGCGGGCGAGGCGACGCTCGTCGCGGGCGGCGGCGACTGGGCCGGCACCGTCGTCGACGGTCACCTGTACGTCCGCGAGCGGCCCGGCGAGGACTGGACGGAACGGGCGATTCCGGCCCGGCCCGCGGCGCTCTGTCGCGGCGAGCGGACCTACGCCGTCACCGACGACGGGACCGTCTGCTCGGCCGACGTCGACGCGCCCGACGGCTGGCGACGGCGCGCGCTGGGCCTGCCCGACGTCGTCGACGCCGTCGTCGGCGGAACCGTGCCCGGGGAGTAACACCGCCGCGCGAGACCGTCGTCAATCGGGCGAAGGTGACCTGCACGAACGCCCCGGGTGGGACTGGAAGGGGCCGAGCGGTCGGGGTCCCCGGACGACGCAAGCACTGCAACGAGCGTAGCGAGTGAAGCGCGCAGCGAGGCCCGGGACCCCGAGCGCGAGGGGGCTTCCGGAGCGGTCTCGTCGGCGGCAGGAGTGATCCACCTCCAGTTTCGAACGACGGTCCGGACGGAGACGCAACGCCCTTTACCCGGGGCGGCGACCCATCGCCCATGATCGTTCCGGGTTCGACTTCACAGACGCTGGCCGCCGAACTGGCCCGTCTGCTCGACGAACCGCTCGCCCCGGTGCGGTACGAGACGTTCCCGGACGGCGAACTCCGTCACGGGATCGGCGACGTCTCGCCGGACCGGGCGGTGGTGGTCTGTTCGACGACGACGGGCGACGCCCACGTCGAACTGCTCCAGTTGCAGGACGCCGCCCGCGAGGCCGGTGCCGACGAAGTGGTGACGGTCCTGCCGTACATGGGGTACGGCCGGCAGGACGAGGCGTTCGAACCCGGCGACCCCGTCTCGGCGCGGGCTGTCGCCCGTGCGATCAGTACCGGGACCGACCGCGTCCTGACGGTCTGTCCCCACGAGCGGTCGGTCTGTGAGCACTTCGACCCGACCGCCGAGGCGATCGGGGCGGCGGACCTGCTCGCCGACCCGCTGCCCGGGGACCTCGAAGACCCCGTCTTCCTCGCGCCGGACGCGGGCGCTTGCGACCTCGCGACGGCCGCGCGGGACGCGTACGGTCGCGGGACCACCGACCACTTCGAGAAGACCCGCCACTCCGGTCGCGAGGTCGAGGTCAGTCCCTCCGAGACGGCGGTTGCGGGCCGGGACGTCGTCGTCGTCGACGACATCGTCGCGACGGGGTCGACGATGAGCGAGGCCGTCGGCGTCCTGGCGGACCGGGGCGCCGCGCGGACGTACGTCTCCTGTGTCCACCCGCTGCTGGTCGGGTCGGCGACGACGAAACTCGCCCGGGCCGGGGTCGACGGAATCTGGGGGACCGACACCGTCGAGCGAGCGGTCAGCGAGGTCAGCGTGGCACCGGCCGTCGCGGAGCACCTTTGACGACGGCTCGGCCGGGTACGAAACCGCCGATTGCTGACATATCACAACACTTTATTCACGGTTCGGTCCCATTCCCGATGGAGATGAGTGTCGATTCCACGGGCCGCGCGGCTGGGGGTGACGTCTGAATGCACGGGGTGATCCACCGCGAACTCAAGGAGTTCGTCGACGAGCGGATGAGCGACGGCGCCTGGGAGCAGGTCCGGGCGGACGCCGGCATCGAGCCGAAGCTCTACCTCCCGGTGTCACACTATCCGGACGCGGAGTTCGACGCGATTGTCGACTCCATCGCGTCGCTGTCGGGCAACGACCGCCGCGTCGTCCTGGAGAACTTCGGGCGGTTCCTCGCGCCGGAACTGCTCGGGACCTTCCGCTCGCACGTCCGCGAGGGGTGGGACGTCCTCGACTTGCTCGAGAACCTGGCGCACATCTACGAGCGCGTCGGCGGCCAGAACGAGGAGGCGGAGATGCCCACCATCAACTGCGACCGGGTCGTCTCGGACATGGTCGTGTTCACGTACGGTTCCGAGCGGGAGCTGTGCCCGATGGGCGAGGGGATCATCCACGGCATCGCCGACGAGTACGACGAACCGCTGTCGATCGAACAGGACCGCTGTCTCCTGGAGGGCGACGACCGCTGCGAGTTCACCATCGAACGGGCCTGACCGCGGGGGGCGCGTCCGTCGTCGTCCCCCGTCGACGCGGCAGCAGCAGGCGCCCGAGCCGAGACGCGTCGCCGCTTCAGGCCGCCGTCTCGGCCAGTTCCTCGACGGCGATGCGGACGGTCACACCCTCGACGTCCCACTCCTTTCGGTGGCCGTCCTCGACGGCGCCCAGTTCGGCCGCGCGGACCTCCTCGGCGATGTACGCCTCGTGGTCGGCGACCAGGTCGGCGACGCGGTCGTCCTCGACGGACAGTTCGAGACGGATCTCGGCGTCGACGTCGAGTTCGAGTTCCTTGCGCATCTCCTGGACGCGCCGGACGACCTCGCGGGCGTAGCCCTCGCTCTCGATGTCCTCGGTGAGGCTGGCGTCGACGTAGACGGTTCCGGTCGCCTCCTCGCCGTCCTCGCCGTCGACGACGAACGTGTCGGCGGCGACGTCGTCGGGCAGGACTTCCGCCCAGGACTCGACCATCGACGCGTCGAGGTCGACGGCCAGACCGGTCGCCTCGCGGACGGCGTCGGCGGCGGCGTCGACGGACCGTTCGGAGAGGGCGGTGTCGTTCAGCGCGTTCATCACGCGGCCGGCGTCGTCGCCGACGGCGGGCCCGAGTTCGCCCATGTCGGCCTGGGCGGCATAGCGGAGCTCGTCCCAGGACTCGTCCGGCCCGAGCAGTTCGACCGACCGGGCGTTCAACCGGTCCGCGAGCAGGTCCCGTCGGGCGGCGACAGCGTCGGCGACGGCCTCGGTCGGGGCGTCGACGACGACGCGTGGGACCGGCCAGCGCAGTTTCCGGCCGACCTGCTGGCGGGCCGACGAGCCGGCCGTCTCGACGGAGCGGACGACGGCGAACTCCGACTCCAGTTCGGGGTCGTGCAGGGCGTCGTCCGGGTCGGGCCAGTCACACATGTGGACGGTCGGGTGTTCGCGGTCGCCGGTCAGGGTGCCGTAGATCTCCT
>CAZIVN010000147.1:0-6598 GCA_964542685.1 uncultured Halobacteriales archaeon | reverse complement strand
TATCACCGGTGATAGATGAAACGAAACCGTATGGCGCGAGGACGACCGCGTCCCGGCGGTCACTCCGGCGCGTCGTCGACCAACCGTTCTTTCTCCGTCCGGGACAGCGACTTGATCTCGTGTTCGCGGGACAGCGCCGCCGACCGCGAGTCGAACTCCTCGACGTGGACCACCTCGACCGGCGTCCGGCCGCGAGTGTACTTCGCGCCCTCGCCGGCCTCGTGTTCGGCCACGCGGCGCTCGACGTCCGTCGTGTAGCCGGTGTAGTAGGTCCCGTCGTCGCAGTCGAGGACGTAGACGTAGTGGTCGCTCACGGTCGTTCGTACGGCGTCGACCACGAGAAGGTTCGCGGTGTGGTCGTTCGTCCTGGGCGTCGACGTCGTCGGTCACGCGCTGCGCGCGCGGTCCCGCGCGGCCTCGGCGATGCCGGCGTTCGCGGAGCAGCTGGGGCAAGCGAGGATGCGACCCTGTTCGTCTGCGAAGACGCGGGCAAACCGGTCGGAGACGTGCGCGTTGCAGTGGTCACAGGTTGGCATGGGTGTCACCGGGGCTTGACCGCCGGTGGTGCCAGGAGTTACGGGAGGGAGATAAATAATACCTTCAATCGATACGTTACATTGCCGCTTCCCAAACGATACTTTCGGTTCGATAAAGTTCGATCGGTGGATCTGGAAGGAATTCGTCGCGAAACGACGAGTCCGTTCGGTGTCCCGGAGTTCGAGCCGTACTGTCCGTGCGAAAACACCACACGATCGAGCCCCCCGGAAGTCCACACAACGAGGGTTTGAGACGCTCTACCGCGACGATAGGGGAACTATTATAAAGGGGTCTGTACAACCCCCATCTGTATGGCAGACCTCATCGTCAAAGCCGCCGTGAAGGAAGCGCTCGACGACAAGAACGTTGCATCTGACTTCTACGAAGCCCTCGACGAGGAAGTCGATGACCTCCTCGCGGACGCCGCTCGCCGCGCCGAGGCCAACGACCGAAAGACCGTCCAGCCGCGCGACCTGTAAGGTCGCTACCCGTTTTCTCTCGCCGCTACCGCCCAGCGACTGCCGTAGCGGAGCGGCCGCCGAGCGCCGCGGCCGGTCAGGGCGTCAGGACGTCGACGCCGTCGTCGGTGCCGACGTGGACGGCGTCGGCCATCCCGACGAACAGGCCGTGTGCGACGACGCCGGGAATCGACGCCAGGTCGGCGGCCAGGGCCGCAGGCTCCCCGACGGCGCCGAACGCACAGTCGAGGACCACGTTCCCGTTGTCGGTGATCACGGGCCCGTCCTTGCGCTTCGCGCGTCGGAGCACCGCCTCTCCGCCGAGGCGACCGACGCGGTCGGCGACCAGCGGGCGCGCGTCCGGGAGACACTCGACGGGGACGGACTCGTCAAGGGTGTCGGTCAGTTTTGTCGGGTCGGCGACGACCAGCAACTCGTCAGCCCGGGCGTCGACGACCTTCTCGCGGGCGTGTGCCGCGCCGCCGCCCTTGATCAGCGCTGCCCCGTCGTCGGAAACCCGGTCGGCGCCGTCGATGGCGACGTCCACGCCACCCACCTCGTCCAGGCCGACCAGTGGGACGCCCGCCTCGATGGCCGTCTGTCTGGCGTCGAAGCTCGTCGGGACGCCACGGATCGCCAGTCCGTCGTCGACGGCCCGCCCGAGCGCCCGGATGGCGTGGGCCGCCGTGCTGCCGGTGCCGAGGCCGACGACGGCACCGTCCTCGACCGCCGCCGCCGCGGACTCGCCGGCGCGCCGCTTCTGGGCGTCCGTCCCGCCTGCTCGTTTCATGGGGTCCGCTGCGAGCGGTTCCGGCTTAACCGGTTCGGTCGCCCGGCAGTGTTTAGTGGAATCGCACCTGACGGAACGGCATGGTGTCCGACAGCGTGGCCGTCGACCTCACGGACGTCACCCGCGTCTACGAGCTCGGCGAGCCGGTGTACGCCCTGGACGAGGTGTCCCTCTCCCTCCCGAGTGGCAGTTACACGGCAGTGATGGGCCCCAGCGGCTCCGGGAAGAGCACGCTGATGAACCTGGTCGGCTGTCTCGACACGCCGACCTCGGGGACCGTCGAGATCGACGGCGAGTCGGTGGTCGGGGTCTCGGACCGCCGGCGGACGGAGATTCGCGGCCAGAAGGTCGGGTTCGTGTTCCAGACGTTCAACCTCATGCCCCGCCTGACCGCCCTGGAGAACGTGGCCTTGCCGATGGTGTTCCGGGACGTCGACGCGAACGAGCGCGACGAGCGCGCACGCGAGGTCCTGGAGCGGGTCGGCCTCGGCGACCGGACCGACCACCGGCCCAACGAACTGTCGGGTGGCCAGCGCCAGCGCGTCGCCATCGCCCGGGCGCTGGTGAACGACCCGGCGATCCTGCTGGCCGACGAGCCGACGGGCAACCTCGACACCGACACCGAGGCCCAGATCATGGACCTGATCGACGACCTCCACGACGCCGGCAACACGGTGTTGCTGGTCTCTCACGAGCGGTCGGTCGCGGAACACGCGGACCGGATCGTGCACCTGCTCGACGGCGAGATCGAGCGCACCGAGGCGCTGGCGGAGGCGGAGCCGGAGCCGTGAACGTCCGCGAGAGCGTCCGGATCGCCTGGCGAGCGATCCGCAGCCACAAGCTCCGGTCGACGCTGACGACGCTGGGCGTCATCATCGGGGTCGGCGCCGTCATCACCTTCGTCACGCTCGGCGCGGGGCTCCAGGCTGGCATCCTGGGCGACATCAGCCCGGACGACCAGCAGAAGGTGTACATCTGGGCCGGCCCGGCCGACGCCGGCGACCAGGGCCCGCTCGCGGGCGCACAACCCGCGTTCACGCAGGCGGACGCCGAGGCCGTCTCCGAACTGGAGGACGTCGAGGCGGCGTACGTCTACTCGCCGATTCCGGCCCAGAGTATCGACGACGGCAACCAGACGATCCCGCGCCAGGACGGGTTCGTCGCCACCGGACGGGAGTACCTGGACGAAGACGACGTCGCGGAGGGCCGTCGGTTCCGGATTGGCGAGCGCGAGGCCGTCATCAACCCCGCGATGGCGAACCTGTTCGAGGAGAACGTCACCGTCGGGTCGACGGTCAACATCACCGTCGTCGGCGGTATCCAGGTTCAGGCCACGGTCGTCGGAATCACGACGGACTCCTCGTCGCGCAGTCCGCTGGAGGGCTTCGGCCCGGCGCCGCGGATCTACCTGCCCAACGATCCGTACTTCGAGCAACTGAACGCGGTGGGCGGCGGCGAGGAGGTCCGGTACGTCGCGATGATCGCGGAGGCACCGTCGAAAGACGAGGCCGACATCCAGCGGACCAAAGACGCCGCCGGCGGATACCTCGAAGGCGAGGAGTCCGACGCGGGCCAGCGCATCCGCGGGGACGAGGACCTGAGCGTGATCCAGCGCACCAGCACGGAACTGCTCCAGCAACTGCAGGACGTCCTCGACCTCCTGCAGAACTTCGTCGTCGGCATCGCGGGCATCTCGCTGGTCGTCGGCAGCATCGGCATCGCGAACATCATGCTGGTGTCGGTGACCGAGCGGACTCGCGAGATCGGGATCATGAAGGCCGTCGGCGCGCAGAACCGGGACATCCTGATCCTCTTTCTCGTCGAGGCCGTCCTGATCGGCATCGTCGGCGCCGTGTTCGGCACGCTGCTGGGCATCGCCGGCGGCTTCCTCATCGGGGAGTACGTCGGCATCCCGTACGTGTTCCCGACCGAGTGGGCCGCCGTCGCCGTCGTGGTCGGCGTCCTCGTCGGCGTCCTGGCGGGCCTGTACCCGGCCTGGAGCGCCGCCCGGACCGACCCCATCGAGGCCCTGCGCTACGAGTAGCGGTTCTGTCCGTCGGTTTCTCGCGGCCTACAGTCCTCTCTCCCGGAGGTGTCCTGCACAGTCCTCCCGGGCGGGACTGGAAGGGGCCGAGGGCTGGATCCGTCCCCGACGAAGTAAGGACCGCAGGGAGCGGAGCGACCGAGGACCACAGCGAGTCGCGGACGGTCCAGCGCGAGGGGGCTTCCAGAGTGGCGGTCAAGAACTCGCAGTCAGTCGTGGTCTCATACGGTTTCGTTTCACTGTTTACCGGTGATCGCCGGTTCCGTACGGATTATCACCGGTAATAGATGAAACTAATCCGTATCAGACGATCAGTGAAGCGCCACCACGCCTAGCCCGAAAGCGCTTTGAGGCGGGCCCGTGAGGCTCCGGCAGCCCCCATGCAGCAGGACCGAACGGTTCGCGGCCCCCTCGCGGCCCGACCCCCCGACGAGAACGGACGGAGCGAGCGGCGGGAGGCCGAGTCGTGAACCTCGCCGAGTCCGTGCGGATGAGCTGGCGGTCGATCCAGGGCCACCGGCTCCGGGCGGCGCTGACGACGCTCGGGGTCGTGATCGGCGTCGCCGCGGTGATCACGTTCGTCACGCTCGGGGCGAGCCTCCAGGCGGGCATCCTCAGCGACGTCTCGCCGGACGATCGGAGCAACTTCTACGTCTGGACGTCGCCGGAGAACGAGTCGTCGGGATCGCCGTGGTCGGACGCGAGACCCGTGTTCACCCGGGCGGACGCGGCGACCATCGCCGAACACGAGTCGGTCCGGGACGCGTACGTCTACTCGCCGCTGTTCGCCCAGTCGGTCACGCACAACGAGACGATACGACCACAGCAAAGCGGCGTGATCGCGACCGGTGAGGGGTACCTCGACCCGGACGAACTCGCCTCGGGCCGACTGTTCAGCGACGGCGCGTTCGAGGTGGTCGTCAACAAGGCGGCCGCGGCGCAGTACCCGGAGAACCTCACCGTCGGCGAGCGGGTCACCATCGCGCTCGCGACCGGCCAGCGCATCAACGCCACCGTGGTCGGCGTCCTCGACACCTCCGAGTCCCAGGGGCCCCTGGAGGGCCTGAGCGAACGCCCGCGGTTCTACGTCCCGGTCGATCCCTACTACACGACGACCGCCAGTGGGGTCGGCGAGGAGCCGCGGTTCTCGGCGCTGGTCGTCGAACCGCGCACGGAAGCCGACCTCGAACCCGCGAAGGAGGCCACCAGGGCCTACCTCGAGAGCAACGCCTCGGACGCCAGCGAACGCGACGAGGACCTGCGGTACAACCTCAAGACCAGTCGCGAACTGATCTCGCAGCTCCGGGACCTGCTCGAACGGCTGACGGGCTTCGTCACCGGCGTCGCACTGATCTCCCTGCTGGTCGGCGCCATCGGCATCGCGAACATCATGCTGGTGTCGGTGACCGAGCGGACCCGCGAGATCGGGATCATGAAGGCCGTCGGCGCGCGGAATCGGGACGTCCTCCGCCTGTTCCTGACGGAGGCAGTCGTCCTGGGCGCGGTCGGATCGATCCTGGGCGTCCTGCTGGGCCTCGCCGGCGGCTACGTCGCGGCGGTGTTCCTGGCGTTGCCCCCGACCTACCCCCTGGAGTGGATTCCGGTGGCGGTCCTCGTCGGCGTCCTGGTGGGGGCGCTGGCGGGCCTGTACCCGGCCTGGAACGCCGCCCGGACCGATCCCATCGAGGCGCTGCGCTACGAGTGACCCGCCGGGTCGTGGCGCCACACGCCACCGTCAGAACGCCCGGAACCGCTCCAGGGCCGCGCGCTGGTGGTCCGGCATCACCTCGAGGACGACCGTCCCCTCGTAGCGGCGCTTGAGCAGGCGGCCCAGCGCCGGCAGGTCGACGGCGCCGTCCCCGAACGGGAGCCCGTCCCGCCGGGAACTGGCGTCGGCGAGGTGGACGACCGGGACGCGGTCGCCGGCCCGGTCGAGCAGGGCCGCCAGGCGGTCGACGTAGTCGTCGTGGGCCATGAACAGGTGGGCGGTGTCGACGACCAGGTCGTGGCCGGGGTCGAGAATCGTCGCCTCGAGGTGGCGGACGCTCGCGCCGGGGTTGTTCTCGAAGGCCACTGCTCCTCCGAGGGCCAGCGCCTCGAGCCGTGGGACGTGCGTGTGCTGGAGGAACTGCGAGTGGACGACCAGCGTGGCGTCGACGGCACGGGCGAGGTCGGCCGCAGCCTCGACGGGTGACAGGTCGTCGAGTGTGACGTGGGGCGTGTGGACCGACGGCACTGTCACGGCGCTGTCACGGACCGTCGCCGCCGTCGCCGGGACGTCTGCCAGCGTCGACGCCGGACAGTGCAACTCGACCCGGTCGAACCCGCGGCTCGCGGCCTCGGACAGCGACTCGGCCGTCGGGAGCGCCTTTCCGGCGACCTGCGGGCCGCTCATGTTCGTCTCTGGGGGTGGGGCGGACAAAAGGGTTCGCCGCGGGGCCGCCGACTGACTCTCGACGGCGCGCCGAAAGGGCCTTGCGAGTCCCGGGCGTACCGCCGCTCGGCCGATGACGAGGCGACCGGGCCGACCCGGCCTCGGCAGCCGGGGACGACGAGCCCTATGAGTGCCGAGGCCACCGATTTACTGGTATCTATCTTACTCGAACTCTGGGTCACCTGTGGATGTGTCCCCAATACTGTGACACTGAGTAGCTGAAGTAGTGACTGATGATGTTTTACTGGCAGGTAGCCGGTCAATCTCTGGATCGAGAGCGTGAATTGTCCGGCTCAGGACCGGAACAGCGACTCGTCAACCGTCGGCTGACAGTA
>CAZIVN010000146.1:6494-6620 GCA_964542685.1 uncultured Halobacteriales archaeon | reverse complement strand
CGTCGTCGACTCCTCGGAGATCATCAACACGCTCGCCGGCGGCGGCGTCTCGACGGTCGGCTATGCCGCCGAGGAGGTCGATCCGTCCAGCGACACCGGCCTGTTATCGCGGTTGAAAGACGACCG
>CAZIVN010000146.1:0-6484 GCA_964542685.1 uncultured Halobacteriales archaeon | reverse complement strand
CTCACACGACCAACCGGATCACGTCGCTGGTCCGGAAAGCGGCACTGGGCCGACTGACCCTGCCCTGCGAGATCGAGGGCGCCGAACGGGCGTTGCTCGTGATGGCCGGACCGCCCGAGCACCTGAACCGGAAAGGCATCGAGCGCGGGCGCAAGTGGCTCGAGGAGCAGACCGGCTCGATGGAGGTCCGGGGCGGGGACTACCCGCTGACCGAACCGAGCGTCGCCGCCTGCATTCTCCTGTCAGGTGTGAACAACGTTCCGCGGATCAAGGAGCTCCAGCAGGTCGCGATCGAGGCACAGGACAACATCGAGGACATCCGGGACGAAAGCGAAGAGAACTTACAGAACTTGGTCGAAGATGACGAGGATGAACTCGAACCACTGTTCTAGGTGGGTCGTTCTCCTCGTGGCCGTCACGCTCGCGCTGTCGACGATTCCGGCAGCCGCGGCCGTGGACGTGTCCGAGGACGAGTCACCGGAGGACGTCGAGGTGGGTAGTCAGGTCGAGAACGGCGACGCGGTGTACACGCTGACGAACCTGTACTCCGAGTCCGACCAGTGGGTGCTCAGTGGCACGACCGACCTGGAGGACCCGCAGTGGACGATCATCTGGTACGGGCAGGCCGACGAACGACTCAAGCGGGAGACGGTTGCCAACGAGTCGTTCGAGGTGACCATCGACCGGAACGACCCCGACACCGACGCCGAACCGACGAGCGTCGAGGTTCGGGTCAGCGGTACCGTCCCCGAGGTCGAGAACTACACGTACGACCCCAAGCAGTCGTTCACGGTCGCCGCGCTCTCGGAGTCGCCCGACGGCGGTAGCCCCGAGGAGATAACGAGCGACAGCGCGGCCCACTACACGCAGGAGAGCCAGGAGGCTCGGAGCGCCATCGAGGAGGCAGAGGCCGCCATCGACGAGGCGGAGTCGGCGGGTGCCGACACGAGTGAAGCCGAGAGCAGCCTCGACAGTGCGAAGTCGGTGTACGAGTCCGGCGACAACTTCGAGGAAGCGACGAACCTCGCCGAGCGCGCACAGACCGAGGCAGAGGAGGCGAAATCCCGGAAGGAGTCCAGCGAGCAGACCTCGACGCTCCTCCTGTACGGCGGTATCGGCGTCGTCGTCCTCGTCCTGATCGGTGGCGGCGCGTACTGGTACAGCCAACAGGACGACGACGACTACGGCAAACTGTCGTAGCCGTCCCGATGCGCGTTCTCGTTCCGTTCGCAGCGACTGATCCGAAGACCCGCCTGGCCGAGACGCTGGACGCCGAGGAGCGTGTGGCGTTCGCTCGTGCGATGCTCGAGGACGTGGTGTCTGCGATCAGGGCGACCGGGCGCGACCCCGAACTGCTGGCAACCGACCGCGTCGACGTCGACGCGCCGGTTACCGTCGACGACCGGCCGTTGACCGAGGCGGTCAACGCCGCACTGGCGGCGACGGAGGGGCCCGTCGCCGTCGTGATGGCCGACCTGGCACTGGCGACGCCGACCGCGCTGGAGCGGTTGTTCGCCCCCGAGGCTGGCGTCGTACTGGTGCCGGGCCGGGGCGGGGGAACCAACGCCCTCGTCGCGCGCCACCCCGCGTTTCGCGTCGACTACCACGGCGTCTCCTACCGCGACCACCGCGAGGCCGCGGCCGCGGTCGGCGCCGAGACGGCAGTCGTCGACTCGCACCGTCTCGCGACGGACGTCGACGAACGGGCCGACCTCGCGGAGGTCCTCCTCCACGGCGAGGGCGAGGCGGCCGACTGGTTGCGCGACCACGGGTTCGCACTCGCGACCGACGAGGGGCGGGTCGCGGTCGTACGAGACGACGGGTGACTCGCCTGGGCGTGTCGGTCCGTCGGCACCGGACCACCGGCGACACCCGTCGCGCGTTCCGCCGCCGCTCGGTTCACCACGGTCGTCGGTCGGGGTTGCGTCCGTCGACCGCCGTCCGGTCACTCCCCCGCACGGCTGGCCCCCTCCGGACGGCGGTAGTGGACCGCGGCGACCGCGAGGAGTAGCCCGGCGACGCTCCCGACGACGAACGTGGTGACGTCTGTCGAGAGGCCCAGCGTCGCCGCGAGACCACCGAACAACGCGGCCCCGCCGAGCAGTTTCAACCCCACACAGCAGACTACGCCGCCGACGACGGTGGCGCCGCCGACGCCCGCGAACGGACCTCCCGAGTCGGAACGGTCGTTCCCCATCGGTCCCACCTCCACCCGTGGCGTGCCGTGCTGTCGGGTTCGACGGGGGCTGTGTTAAGATTTGGCACGATCGGGCCTCGCCGGAGCGTGGGACCCGCCCGGCCGAAACCACGCTCCGGAGGCCAACGTGCGTCAGTGCCCCGGGTAGTCCCGCTCGAAGCGGGCGTCGATCTCGTCGCGGTCCAGCGAGACGACGACGGGCCGGCCGTGCGGGCAGGCGTAGGGGTTCTCGCAGTCGTCGAGCGCCCGGAGGAGGTCGAGCGCCGAGCCCTCCGTCAGCGACGTGTTGCCGGTGATCGAGGGGTGACAGGCCAGATCCGCGAGCAGGCCGTCGGCCAGGTCGGCGACGTCTTCGGGGGCTTCGCGGGCGACGAACTCCGCGAGGACGTCCCGCAGCGTCTCGGGGGGCAGCGTCTCGGAGAAGGCCGCCGGCACGGCCGTCACCCGGACGGTCCGGTCGTCGGTCGGGTCGGCGTGAAAGCCCAACCGGGTCAGCGCGTCGCCGTGGGCCGACAGCGTCGCGGCCTCGCCGGCGGTCACCGACAGTTCGACCGGCGTCGCGAGTTCCTGGGCGGTCGTCTCGTCGGTCAGGGCCGCCCGGAGCCGTTCGTAGTTGATCCGCTCGTCGGCGGCGTGCTGGTCGACCAGCAGGAGGCCGGACTCCCCCTCGCAGACCAGGTAGGTGTCGTCGAACTGGCCCAGCACCGTCAGGGACGGTAGCGTGTCCAGGTCCGGCGTCGTGTCGACGCCCTCGCCCGTGAGCGTCCGCTGCGATCCGGCGCCGTCGTGGCGGTGTGCGGAGCTGCCGCCCCGGGTCGCGCTGCCGGACGCGCTTCGCTCGCGGGCGTCGCGGCCAGTGTCGTCGTGGCCGGTTTCGTCCGACACCGTCTCCGAGGTCCCGGCGTCCGGTCTCCGGCCGCCGTCATCGTCGCTCGTGGTAGACGCCGACCGCCCGGTGCTCGCCGGTCGTTCCGACCGCGCCGTCGTCACCGGTTCGTCGCGGCGTTCGCCGTCGCGGGAGTCGTCCTGGGACTTCGCGCGTGCCTCTGTGCGGTCGTCGGTGGCGTCCCGGGAGGCCGGGTCGATGGCCGTCTCGTCGGCCTTCGAGGCGCCCCGGGGGGCGGAGGTGCGGACGAGGCCGGCCTCGACGAGTGCGTCCCGGACCGCCGAGCGCACCTGGTCGCGAATCGCCTCGGGGGACTCGAAGCGCACCGCCATCTTCCGTGGGTGGACGTTGACGTCGACGGCTCCGGGGGGCAGTTCCAGGTCGAGCACGGCGAACGGGTAGCGGTCGCCCGCCAGTTGGCCGCCGTAGGCGTCGAGCACCGCGTCGCGGACCGTCTCGCTCTCGACGTAGCGGCCGTTGACGAACGTCGAGCAGTACTCCGCCGTCGAGCGGTTCGTCTCGGGATGGCTCACGAGGCCGCCCACGGCGTCCAGCGGTGCGTCCGGGGCTGGGTCGGTCTCGACGGGAAGCATCGCCTCGGCGACGTCGCGACCGTAGACCGCCATGACGGCCGCCCGGAGCGAACCCTTCCCGTCCGTGGCGAACGTCTCGCGGCCGTCGTGGGTCAGCGAGACGGCGACGTCGGGGTTGGCCAGTGCGTAGTTGCGGACCGTGCGCGTGACGTGGGCGAACTCCGTGGCCTCGGTGGTCAGGTACTCCTTGCGGGCGGGGGTGTTGTAGAACAGGTCCTCGACGAGGACGGTCGTCCCCTCGGGACAGCCACACGGCGAGACGTCGGTCACTGCGCCGCCCTCGTAGACGAGTTCGGTGCCCGCGCCGTCCGCGCCGGCCGGTTTCGTCCGGATGGTCAGCCGCGAGACGGCGCCGATGGTGTGCAACGCCTCGCCGCGAAACCCGAGCGTCGCGAAGCCGCGTTCGAGGTCCTGGGGCCCGTCGAGTTTGCTGGTCGTGTGAGCCCGCACCGCCGCACGGACGTCGGCCTCGCTCATCCCCCGGCCGTCGTCGCGGACGCGGACCCGCTCGGTGCCGTCGCCGTCGACGGCGACGTCGATGCTGTCGGCGCCGGCGTCGATGGCGTTCTCGACGAGTTCCTTGACCGCCGAGGCGGGCCGCTCGACGACTTCGCCGGCGGCGATGCGCTCGACGGTCGTCTCGTCGAGTTGCCGGATGTCGGTGTCGGGGGCGCCGCCGTCCTCGGTCACGGTCCCGTCACCTCGCGTGCGTCGACGACCGGCTGGTTGGTCATGGGCCTTCGTTCCCGCTCCGGGGGCAAAACGGCGTCGGGAGCGTGCCGGCGTCAGGCCTCGGACAACCACTCGCGCCAGCCGATGGCCGCCTGGAGACAGCGGTGCTGGTTCGCGTGGGGCAGCGTCACCTCGTCGACGCCCTCCGCCGGGAGCCAGCCGGCGTTGTCGTACGCCGCGCTCAGGTCGGTCGTCCGGTCGCCCAGCACCTCACACAGGTAGGCGACGCCGAACCCGTCGGTTCTCTCGCGCTCGAACCGCGAGGCCTCGACGGGCATCACGGTTCTGACGGTCAGGCCCGTCGCGTCGGCGACCTGGTCGACCAGACACTCCGGTTGTCGCTCCGGGCCGGACAGGGGTCCGCCAGGCAGCGTCCACTCGTCGCCGTTCGCGGGCTGGAGACACAGCACGTCGCCCGCGTCGTTGAACAGCAGCGCCCACTGGTAGACGGCGGCGGTCGTCGGTTCCTCGTCCGGTGGTGGGGTGTCCTCTGTCATCGTCTCCTCGTCGACTCGAAGGCACTCGTCCCGCGGGGATGAATCCGTCGTCGTGGCGTCGGGGACGGCACCTGGGTCCGCCGGACGACAGCCGGAGGGATGCCGCTACGGGCGACCCTTTCCGTCTCGGCCCCGTACGACGTCGTATGAGCGAACACCGCGAGCGGGCTCCCGACGACGCGGACGACCGACCCTCGATCAGGGTGTACTCGGACTACGTCTGCCCGTTCTGCTACCTCGGCCGGGCGGCGCTCGACCGCTACCAGAGTGGGCGCGAGGAGCGCCTCCGCATCGACTGGCACCCGTTCGACCTGCGGGCCGGGCAGCGCGGCCCGGACGGCGAGATAGACCACTCCGTCGACGACGGGAAAGACGAGGCCTACTACGAACAGGCCCGCGAGAACGTCCGCCGCCTCCAGGAACGGTACGACGTCGAGATGGACCTCGAGATCGCCGAGGATGTCGACTCCCTGCCCGCACAGGTCGTCTCGCTGTCCGTCCGCGACCGGTTCGACTACGAGACCTGGCTCGCCTTCGACGAGGCCGTCTTCCGGGCGCTGTGGTCCGATGGGCGAGACGTCGGTGACCCGGACGTACTGGCCGACCTGGCCGACGACGTCGGGATCGACCCGTCGGTGGTCCGCGAGGGCCTCGACGACGACGACCTGCGAGCGCGACTGGACGACGCCTTCGCCGAGGCTCGCGACGCCGGCGTGACCGGGGTGCCGACGTTCGTGTACGAGGACTACGTCGCTCGCGGCGCGGTGCCACCGGAACAGTTGCAACGGCTCGTCGAGGGCACCTGATACGGTTTAGTTTCATCTATTACCGGTGATCGCCGGTCCCGTACGGGCGATCACCGGTAAACAGTGAAACTAATCCGTATGAGCGGGCGCTCCCCCGCGGCGGCCCGTAGCGGTCACCGCCGCCGCCGACGGCACGCACTTGTCGCTCCGACCCGTAGAGACGGTATGAGCGAGGACCCCGACCCCGTCACGGCCGACCTGCCCGACAGCCCGATCCGAACGACCGGCACCGACCACGTCACCATCTGGGGGAGCAACGCCGAGGACACCATCGCGTTCTACCGCGACCTGCTGGGGATGCCACTCGTGCTCCGCCAGCCGAACCTCGACGACCCGTCCCAGACGCACCTCTTTTTCGACACCGGCGACGGCCGCATCCTGACGGTGTTCGTCGGCGACCGCCCGTCGAACGAGCGCGGCCAACGGGGCGGGGTCGGTGCCGTCCACCACCTCTGTTTCAGCGTCGCACCCGACGAGTTCGAGGAGACGATGACGGCACTGGAGGAGGCCGGCAAGGGGTACAACGTGTTCGACCGGGGGGTCTTCCACTCGCTGTACACCACCGACAACAACGGGCTCGTGATCGAACTGTCGACGGACAAGTTCGACGTCCCGGACGACCGGCGGGGGGAAGTGCTCGCGACCGCCCAGCGCATCCGGGAGGAAGACGGCGCCGACTACGCCGAGGAGCGGCACCTGGCGGCCGCGCTGGAGGAACTGGGACTGGATGCCGAGGCGTACGACCTGCCCGAGGCGGACAGCGGCGTCGGCGG
>CAZIVN010000145.1:0-6648 GCA_964542685.1 uncultured Halobacteriales archaeon | reverse complement strand
GGAGGAGTGACGCGACAGAGCGCGGGGAGGAGTGACGCGACAGAGCGCGGGGATCAGGGGCCCGTGTAGGCGCTCCCGCCCGCGGGACGGGCGACGGCCGCTCGGTCGACGCGAGTACTGCACACCGCGAGTCCGTCGTCGGTCGATGACATGTACCACACCAGTCTCGCGAGCGGACACTTCAGCGTTGCGGGCCTGCCCCCAGCGTCGAACGAACCCGAGACAATCTCTCCCGATTAGCCAACAAAATTAAGTCGGACAACGCCGTTCGTGTAGACAGGACAATGGCCTCGAATTTACTCGACGCAGACCTGGACGATATCGTCAGGACCGCACTGGCGGAGAGCAGCGACGACTTGCTGGTCGTCAACCCCTCCGCAGAGACGGTTCGGACGTTCGTGCAGGTCGCGGTCGCGACCGACGACCCGCTGCCGGCGACGAAACTGCTGGCCGAAGAACGAACGCTCAAGGACGTCATGGACGACTTCATCGTCGCGAGCAACGCGGCCGACCTCGTCGACGACGGCGTCCTCGAACTGCGGACCACGGAGAGCCCCTCGGGCAACTCGCTGCTCGTGACCGACGACCGCGTGATCGCACTGGTCGACGCCGGCACGCGCGTCGGCGGCGTCCCGGCCGACGACGGCGACTTCGTCGCGGCGACCCGCGAGACCTACCGGTCCCGGTACGACGACGCGTCGGAGTACAGCCTCCGGACGCCCGCCATCTCGCGGGTGCGCCGGACGCTGGGCGACGACATCGGTCCCGAGGCCGAGGCGGACTTCGACAACATCCTCAACAGTCTGGAGACCGCCCGCGGTGACGGCGACGGGCTGGACGAGGTGACCATCAGCCTTCTCGTGGCCGCGAAGAACGAGGCCCTGCTGTACGACATCAGCAAGTGGGGCGAGGACGTCGGTATCGCCTCGAAGGCGACGTTCTCCCGGACGAAGACCAAACTGGAGGACATGGGCCTGATCGACACCGAGAAGGTGCCCATCGACGTCGGCCGCCCGCGGCTCCGCCTCAAGCTGAGCGACGAGCGGCTGACGGGCGCCCAGAACGGCCAGCTGGCGACCGTCGCCGCGTCGATTCTGAACTGAGTCGCCGGGCGACGGCGTCTCGCGACTGGGACCGGCCGTCGCCGCCGCGACCGCGCTGAAAGCCAGTTTTCACTCTCGACAACGTCCTTACAGTACCGACGCCAACGCCGTGGCATGCACCGCCTCGCAGTTCTCGCGACCGTCTGCCTCCTCCTGACCGCCGGCTGCGTGAGTTCGGCCGGCGGCCCGGAGACGGCAGCCCCCGAGAGCACCCCGGACGCCACCGAACCGACGACCGAGCCGACGCCCACGCCGACGACCGACCCACTCGGCGACCTCCCGACGGGCGACCGCACCTTCGAGACCACCGACTGTTCCGACGCCATCAGCTGGGTGGGGTTCTACGCGCTGAACGAGGCCGGCCGCCTCGGCCTGTGGACCCCGGGACAGGCCGCGGTCGGGTACACGCTCGAAGCCAACGCCAGCGTGTTCCTGGCCGCCTACGTCGGGGGAGAGCGCCTCGGCGTCGACCACGTCTCGACGGTCGGCTACGACCACGGCGTGACCGCAGACGGTGACGCCGTCTCCTTCGACCGACGTCTGGACGAGCAACGCGCGATCAGGGTCGTCGCCCACCGCGACGTCGACCGCGACGGGACGTTCGATCCGGAGACGGATCTGGCCTGCACCGACGAGGACGGCACCCTCGTCTCGACCGGCGTCGAGACGGTCGACTTCGGCGCGCTCGACGCGGAGACGGAGACGCCGTCGACGAACGCGTCGACCGCCTGAGCGAGACGGGCGTCCGGACCGACAGCCACTTGCCGGCCCCGGGCGACGCTTCGGCCATGTACGAGGCCGTCCACGCCCACCCCGACGGGGCCACGACGGCGGCGCGCTTCGCGCGTGACGCGGCCGCCCTCGGGTACGACGGAGTGGTCGTCCGGAACCACAGCGACGCCCGGACGACGTACGACGCCGACCGGATCCGGGCGGCCCACGAAGTCGACGTCGTCGAGGGGATCGAGGTCCGCGCGGACGGACCGTCGGCGGCGAGTGGCTCGGTCGGGAACTTCCGCCCGAAACACACCCTGCTGTGTGTCCACGGCGGGACCGACGCGCTCAATCGCTTCGCCTGCGAGGAACCCCGGGTTGACGTCCTCTGTCACCCGCTGCGCGACGACGGCGACGTGAACCACGTCCTCGCCAAGGCCGCGGCCCGCAACGGGGTCCGGATCGAACTGAACTTCGACCGGGTCCTGCGTGCGAGCGGCGGCCGGCGGGTGCAGTACCTGCGCGGCCTCGAACGACTGTGGCGCCTGATCGACCGCTACGACGTCCCCTTCGTCGTCAGCGCGGACCCGACCAGTCACCTCCACCTCCGGGCACCCCGGGAACTGGCCGCGCTGGGCGAGGAAATCGGTCTCGACGCGGCGACGGTCCGCGAGGGACTGCGCGAGTGGGGCCGCCTCGCGGAGCGCAACCGCGAGCGCGACTCCGAACGATTCATCGAACCCGGGGTCCGTAGGGGCAGGTATGAAGAAGACGGTTGAGGAACACGCCGCGCGCTTCGACGAGGTCGCACCGGAGTACGACGACGAGGGTACCGAGGAGTACCGCGCCGCTGTGAGTCTCGTCGTCGACCGTGCCCGGCCGTACGCACGGGACGGCGTCGTCCTCGACCTGGGCTGTGGCACCGGTGCCATCGCCCTCGGCCTGGCCGACGAGGCCCGGACGGTCGTCGGCCGGGACATCAGCGAGGGGATGCTCGACCGGGCCCGCGAGAAGGCCGCGAGCCGCGGTCTGGAGAACGTCTCGTTCGGCGAGGGGCGATTCCGGGCCCCGAACTACGACGCTCACGTCGACACCGAGGCGGCAGAGCCGCCTCGAGCCCACGAGAGCGACGCTCACCTGGACGTCGTCGTCTCGAACTTCGCGATGCACCACCTCTCGGACGACGAGAAACGCGAGGCCGTCGACGTCGTCGCCGACCTCGACCCCGAGGCGTTCGTCCTCGGCGACGTGCTGTTCTTCGACGAACCGGACCCCGAGGAACCCTTCTACAGCCCCGAGGTCGACGACCCCTCGACGGTCGGCCACCTCGCGGACTGTCTGACCGACGCCGGGTTCGCCCTGACGGCCGTCGACCGGATCCACGACCAGGTGGGCGTCCTCACGGCCGAACGAACGGACGAACGCGAGGACGGGAGCGACGACGCGTGAAACACCTCCCCAAGCACCTCAGGCCACACTGGCGGTACCTGGCCGTCGGGCTCAGGACCGAACCGGGCGCCGACCTCGACCGCGGACGGTTCCAGCGCGACGTCTGGTACGCGACCCAGAACCTGCTGGGCGACCCCGGTGCCGCCGCGGTCGACGGGACCGTCGTCCGGTTCTCGTTCGACGCACCGGTCGGCGAGGCCGTCGTCCGCGCCCGCCGGGGGACGGTCGACCGGACGCGTGCCGCACTCGCGAGTGTCGACGCGATCGACGGCCACCCGGTCCGCGTCGCCGTGCGGGGCGTCAGTGGCACGATCCGGGGCTGTGAAGAAAAGTATTTAGGACGGCCGGCGGAATCCCGAGAGGAGAGACACGTCGTGTTCGAGGGCGCCGAGCGCCCCGCCGTCGTCGACGGAGACGCCGTCGACGTCGAGACGGGAGACGGTGTCCTGGGGGCGACGCCACTCGATCTGGACTAAGTATGCAGGGACAACAGCAACAACAGGCGTACGACCGGGGCATCACCATCTTCTCGCCCGACGGGAGACTCTACCAGGTAGAGTACGCGCGCGAGGCCGTCAAGCGCGGGACCGCGAGCATCGGCGTCCGGACCGCCGAGGGGGTCGTCCTCCTCGTCGACAAGCGGATCCAGTCGCCGCTGCTGGAGGGGTCCAGCGTCGAGAAGCTCCACAAGGCCGACGACCACGTCGGCATCGCCTCGGCGGGCCACGTCGCCGACGCCCGCCAACTGATCGACTTCGCACGCCGGCAGGCGCAGGTCAACCGCCTGCGGTTTGGCGAACCCATCGGCGTCGAGACGCTCACGAAGGACGTCACCGACCACATCCAGCAGTACACGCAGGTCGGCGGCGCGCGCCCGTTCGGCGTCGCGCTCATCGTCGGCGGCATCGAGAACGGCGAGCCGCGACTGTACGAGACCGACCCTTCGGGCACGCCCTACGAGTGGCAGGCACTCGCGGTGGGCGCCGACCGCGGCGAGATTCACGAGTTCCTCGAGGACAACTACGAGGCCGAGATGGGCCTGGAGGAGGGCATCGAACTCGCCCTGGAGGCACTCGCGTCGGTCAACGAGGGCGAACTGGCGGCGAAGGGGCTGAACCTCGCGACGATTCCCGTCGACACCGCCACCTTCGGCGTCCTCGACGACGAGACGGTTCACGAGTACCTCGAGCAGTTCGATCTGCTGGCGAGCGAGGACGACGAGGACGACGAAGAGACCGAGGAGTAGAGAGCGGACGGGACCGACCGCTCGGGTATCGGAGCAGCCCCCGTCCGAGAGGGTACCCCTTTTTACCGTCCCCGCCGCAAGGGTCGGGTATGATATCACTCGACGAGGCTGTGACCGCCCGTCTGGAATCACACGGCGAGCGGTTCGAGGTGCTGGTCGACCCCGACGCCGCGCTCGCGATCAGTCGCGGCGAGTTCGAGGGCGACCTAGAGGACGTCATCGCCGCCGAGGACGTCTTCGAGGACGCCTCGCGGGGCGACCGCCCGGCCGAGACCGCCCTGGAGGATGTGTTCGGGACGACCGATCCCATGGAGATCATCCCGGAGGTCATCAAGCAGGGAGAGATCCAGATCACGGCCGAACAGCGCCGCGAGATGCAGGAACAGAAGCGCAAGAACCTCATCAACCGCATCTCGCGCAACGCCGTGAACCCGCAGATGGACAACGCCCCGCACCCGCCGGACCGCATCGAGAGCGCTCTGGAGGAGGCCGGGTTCACCGTCGATCCCATGGAACCGGTCGAGAACCAGGTCGAGGAGGCCCTGGACGCCCTCCGACCCGTCATTCCGATCCGGTTCGACGAGGTGACCGTCGCCGTCCAGGTCCCGCCGGACTACGCCGGCAGCGCACAGGCACAGATCCGACAGTTCGGTGAACTCGACCGCGAGGAGTGGCAGGGCGACGGCTCCTGGGTCGGCGTGCTCACCTTCCCGGCGGGGATGCAAAACGAGTTCTACGACCTGGTCAACGAACACACCAGCGGCGAGGCCGAAACCCGGATCATCAAAGACGAGGACGACCTGAACACCAGATAAGTATCGGTCGACGGCAGGACACCCGAATCGGTCGATCGAACCGCGTTATCCGCGCTTGAAACCGACGAAGAACCCGCCAGTGAAGCCCGCGCCGATCGACAGCGTCGAGACGATGGCGTTGAGCCACGTCCCACTCGCGTCGGCCGCTTGCTCGCCGCCGCTGAGCAGACCGCCGGAGATCTTGTCCCAGTTGACCGTCAGGTAGCCTTTCGTCTCCAGGAACCGGAACAGGGCGAGTTCGATGCCGATGATCACCGCGATGATCTTCGCAATCTTCTTGGCCGCGAACCCGATCAGCCCACCGATGACGGCACCGGTACCCATCTCGATGCCGATCGACGTCGGATCGATCTGTAGCATACCCCCCGGTTCAACACCCCGGAATAAGACTTTTGTGGGAATTCGGCGGGATATTCCGACGCTTCCACGCGGACAGACTACGCGAATGCGCCGGGGCCGGCGCGCTTCGATCCCGGAGAGTCGAGCGAACGTCCCCGTTCCAGGGCACCATCGAACCGCGTTCGGGATAGGTCAAAGCTTCAAGAGTGGGGGGCGTCTACGTGTTCGTAGCACATGGAGACATTGCGAGCAGTTCGAACGGAGGTGAACGGCCGCCACCGCTGACCGGAGCGTGCCCGTCCACGGACGGACGCGGCCCGGACTCCACACCGCCGTCGTGAGCGACTGCCACGTCGACGGACAGTTCTGGAGTCCGGCTCCGGAGGACCACTCATGAGCGAGCGTGCACTCGTCGTCAAACGCGTCGACGCCGGCACCACCGACACGAGCGAGATTCGTGACCTGGCGCGGGCCGCCGGCTACGTCGTCGTCGACGAGGTGACCCAGACGAGAACCGAGGATCCGGCACTGAACGTCGGCGAGGGGAAGGCAGACCGCATCGCGGCACTCGCCGCCCGCCACGACGTCGCCGCAGTGATCTTCGACAACCGCCTGGGCCCGTACCAGACGTACAACCTCGGGAGCAAGTTCCCCGAGGGCGTGGAAGTGATCGACCGGTTCAAACTGATCCTGGACATCTTCGGGCAGCGCGCCCAGACCCGCAAGGCCCAGTTGCAGGTCGAACTCGCGGAGTTGCGCTACGAGTTACCCCGCGCGGACGCCAAGACCAGCCTGGCGAAACGCGAGGAACACCCCGGGTTCATGGGGCTGGGCGAGTACGACGAGAGTCGCGAACAGGACATCAAGGCCCGCATCGCCCGCATCCGGGACGAACTCGATACCATCGAGCAGACCGAACGCCACCGCCGCGAGGAACGCCGCGAGTCCGGGTTCGACCTGGTCGCGCTGGCGGGCTACACGA
>CAZIVN010000144.1:0-6697 GCA_964542685.1 uncultured Halobacteriales archaeon | reverse complement strand
CGCGGGCGAACCACACCCAGTTGACCAGGGCGACGACCAGCGTCACCGTCACCGGAAACGTCGTCGTCTCCGGCATCGTCGCGACGTGTTGGGCTCGCGGGATCAGGACGTTCGGGACGAGGTCCGAGTTGACCGCCCAGACGAACGGGTCCGGCAACGGTCTGGTGTGGACGTCCGTCCCCTGGAACACCCCGACGAGTGCGATGGCGAGCACCAGCGACGGGAACGCGAGCATGATGTCCGACCCGCGCATCAACACGTCGTCGACCCGGTCGCCGAAGTAGCCGGCGGTGAGACCGACGGTGACGCCGACGATAGCGGCGATCAGGGTCCCCAGAATCCCGACGAGCATCGACGTCCGGGAGCCGTAGATCACCCGGGAGAGGATGTCACGACCGTTCCCGTCGGTGCCCAGCGGGTGTCTCAACGAGGAGTTCTCGTAGACGGTCTTGTTCTCCTTGACGATGTCGCCCGTGCTCCTGTTGATCACGACGCTGCCGTTCTCCTTGACCGGCACCTCCTCCGTGCTCTGCTTGTCGAAGCCGAGCGGCGGTTGTGTGGAGTTCTCGAGGTCCTGCTGGCCCGGTGGTTGTGGGGCGATGAAGGGGGCGAACACCGCCATGAACACCACGCCGACGATGACGACGATGCCGATCTTCGCCATCAGCGAACCGCGGAGTTCGCGTTTCAGGTTGCGGAGCGTCCGCGGCGAGGCGACGCGAGAGAGCGCGCGCCCGGCGACCGAGGCGACCTTCGCGAACAGTTCTGTGAACCACTCTCCAGCCATGTCAGTCGTAACTCACCCGTGGATTGACGTACGTGTACAGCGCGTCGACGAGGATGTTCAACACGACGAAGCCGGTGCCGATGATGATGATCGAGCCCTGGACGACCGGCCAGTCCCGCGCGTTGATCGCGTCGATGACCAGCGTCCCGAGACCGGGCCAGTTGAACACGGCCTCCGTGATCACTGCGCCGCCGATGAGGGTTCCCAGTTGGAGTCCGACGACGGTGATGATCGGGATCAGCGTGTTCTGGAGCGCGTGCTTGTACCGGACGAGCGTCTCGGGCAGCCCCTTCGCCCGGGCGGCCCGGATGTAGTCCTTCCCGAGTTCCTCGAGCATCCCGCTTCTCGTCAGGCGCGTGATCAGCGCCGTGAAGTAGGTCCCCAGCGCGATGGCCGGCAACGTGATGTGGCGCAACCAGCTCTCGAGGCCGGCGCCGGCGCCGCCGACGTTCCCGGCCAGCAGTCTGTCGAGGACCATCGCCAGTCCGACCGGCCGGCGACTCGTCGGGAAGACGTCGAACGGGACCGCGACGAACAGGACGAGCATGATCCCCAGCCAGAAGTTCGGCGTGCTGATCCCGACCAGCGAGAACAGCGTCGCGCCGTAGTCCGCCGGCTGGTTGCGTCGCGTCGCGCTGATCACGCCAAGCGGGATGGCGATGACGACGGCGACGACCGTCGCCGCGACCGCGAGTTCGAGCGTCGCCGGAATCTTGCTCAGGACCCGTCCCTCGACCGGGGTCCGCGTCACCAGCGAGTTCCCCATGTCGCCGGTCATCAGGCCGGCGATGTAGTCGAGGTACTGGACCGGCAGCGGTTCGTTCAGGCCGAGTTCCTGTGCGATCTGTCTGCGGGTCTCCTCGTCGACGTCGGGCGGTAACAGTACGTTCTCCGGGTCTCCCGGCGCGACGAACCGAAGGGCGAAGACGACGGTCACGACGCCCCAGATGACGAACACTCCCTGTACCGCGCGCTTCAGCAGGAACCGGGCGAAAGACATCTGGAGTGCGTTACTGACTCGGGCTCATCTCGTAGGCGGCGATGCGCTCGTCGCTCCGAGCCGACCAGTCGATGCGCGAACTGGCGCCGTACACGCTGAACTGGCGGTTCAGGAAGATCCACGGCGACTGGTCGTGGGCCAGCTGGTTGACCTCCTGGATCGTCGACGCGCGTGCGTCGGCCTGTTGCTGGCTGGCCTGTTCCATCAGCGAGTCCAGCTGATCGTTGCTGAAGCTGGTCAGTGCACCGTTGGACGTCAGCAGTGCCGTGATGACCAGCCCGCCGTCGAACGTGGCCTCGCCCCAGCCGATGAGGTACCACGGCGGCTTGTCCTCGATGTTGCCGGTGAGCAGGTCGTCGACGAGCGAGCCGAAGTCACGCTGTCGGACCGACGCGTTGACGTTGCTCAGTTCGTCGACGTAGCCGGCGACGGCCTGTGCGATCTCGAGGTCCTTCAGGTAGCGACCGACCGGCGTGTGGAGTTCGATCTCCGCGCCGGCCATGCCACTGGAGTCGACCAGCGACTCGGCCTGGTCCGGGTCGTACGGGTACGGGTCGACGTCGGGGTTGTGCCCGACGAAGCCCTCCAGGGTGGGCTGGCCAGTCTGGGCGCCGAACCCGTCGAGGACGTTCGAGACGATGCTCTCCAGGTCGATGGCGTAGTTCATCGCCTGGCGGAACTCCTGGCTGCTGAACGGCTCGACGTCGTAGCGCATCGCGTTGTAGATGATGCGCGTACTCGGCGCGGCCTCGATGCCGGCGGCGTCGCTGCCCTCGACGCGGCCGACCTCCTGGGGCGGCACGTTGACGACGACGTCCGTCTCGCCGTTGATCAGCTGGTTGACGCGGGTGCTGGCCTCAGCGGCGGCGGTGAACGTGACCTCGCTCGGCGGCGCTGGGTCGCCCCAGTAGTCCTCGAAGCGGGTCAGGACGACCTCCTCGTCCTCGGTGTAGCTGTCGAGACGGTACGCACCGGTGCCGTTCATCTCCTGGCCGATGGTGGACTTGTCCCGCTCCTCGACCCAGGACTTCTGCATGACGTCACAGTAGGTCGCGAACTCGGAGATTGCGACGGGGTTGAGCCCGTCCGAGACGGCGTCGACCGCCGCGCCGTCGTTCGCGACCTCGGCGTCGACGACGCCGGCCAGCTGGTCGCGTTGCGGGCTCGCGAACCCGACGTCCTCCCGGACGATCCGGCGGATGCTGTACACCGCGTCCTCCGCCGTGAAGTCGTCGCCGTTGTGGAACTGGACGTCCTCGCGGAGGGTAAAGCGGAGCCGCCCCTCCTCGACGACCTCGTAGTCGGTCGCGAGCTTCGAGATGACCGACCCGTCGGGGTCGCGGCTCAACAGCCCCTCGTAGGCGTGCAGCATCACGACGTCGGTCGGCGTCTCGCGGTGGTCGTGTGGGTCGAGGCCGGACGGCATGTTCCCCTGCGTGATTCCTACCGGGAAGTCGTCCGGGACGCTCACCGTCTCGGTCCCACCGTCGCCGCCGTCACCGCCGTCGCCGCCGTCGCCGCCGTCGCCGCCGTCGCCGCCGTCGGACTGGTTCCCCCCGTCGCCACCGTCTTCGTCGCCGCCGTCGCCGGTACAACCGGCGAGCAGCGACACGGCACCGACTGCCGAGGCGCCGGTGAACTTCAGGAAGTTACGTCGGTTCGTCTGGTCTGAATCCCGTGGCATGCTCCCTTCCACGTCGATGGTAGTTAAAAAATTGACGCTGACGGAGGCCGATTCAGTTATCGATTGCGTCGCATCGGAAGTCGCGAGGGCGGGTCGGCGTCCGTGGACCCGGCGCTCGTGGTCTCGACCCCTCCCATTCGACGGTGCGGCGACCCGCTGCCGGCAGGCGCGAACCGACCTCTATCCGTCCACAGTATGAACTCCGATTCGGCCGTCTCGCTCGTATGGACAGTGCACGATTCCTGTTCGTCTCCGCCGACGCGGCCCCGATCGTGGACCTGGTCTGGCAGGTTCCCCCGGAGGGTAACGACGTCGCCGAATGGCGCATCGACGCGGAGGGCGACAGACTGATTCCGTGGGGCTCCCTCGGTGCCTGACGATGCGCAACTACCGGATCACGAGCGTCTGGGACATTCCGATCAAGATCAACGTCTCGCTGGTCGTTTTCCTCCCCATCCTGGCGTTTCTCATCGCCAGCAGCCAGCAGATCGAGGTGTACGCGGGCGTCGTCGAGACCATCTCCGGGACCGCCATCGACGTCGCGGTCCTGCGCGACGGCGTGACGCCGTGGGTGATCGGGGCGCTCGCGGCGATCGGCCTGTTCGTCAGCGTCACCCTGCACGAACTCGGCCACTCCTGGGTGGCACTCCGGTACGACCTGACGGTCACCTCGATCACGCTGTGGCTGCTGGGCGGCCTGGCGAGTTTCGACCGCCTGCCCCGCGAGCCCCACAAGGAGTTCTGGATCGCCATCGCCGGACCGATCACCAGTTTCGCCATCGCGGCGGTCTGTTACGCCGGCGTGCTCGTGATTCCGGGCTCCGCGCCCGCCCTGTTGTTCCTGGTCGGCTGGCTCGCCGTGACGAACCTCGTCCTGGCCGGGTTCAACATGTTGCCGGCCTTCCCGATGGACGGCGGTCGGGTGTTGCGGGCGTACCTGGCGCGGGACCGTCCGTACGCCGCCGCGACCCGCACCGCCGCGAACGTCGGCAAACTGTTCGCCCTGCTGTTCGTGTTCGTCGGCATCTTCGTCACGTTCAGTCCGATACTCCTCCTGCTGGCGCTGTTCGTCTACTCCGCGGCGAGTTCGGAGTCGCGGTCGGTCGTCATCGGCGACCTCCTGGCGGGCGTGACCGTCGCGGACGTCGCACTGCTCGACCGCACGGAGGTCTCCACCCAGGCGTCCGCGGCCAGCCTCTACGACACCATGCTCCGGGACCGACGCGTCGCCTTCCCCGTGGTCGAGGGTGGCCGGATCGTCGGCGCGGTGACGATGGGCCACCTCCGCGAGGTGACCCCCGGCGAGCGCGAGTCGACGACCGTCGGCGACATCGCCGACCGCGACGTCCCGCGGGTCGAGGCCGAAACGCCCGCCTTCGAGGCGCTGGCGACGCTGTCGGACACCGCCGAGGGAATCGCGATCGTCACGGACGCCGACCGTCCGATCGGTATCGTCACCGAGAGCGACATCGCGACTGCACTTCAGTTCCGCCGCGAGGCGGACGCCTCGGAAGTGTCGGTCGGTCGGGGCGACCCCTGGTGAGACTCCCGGACGGAACTGTCCGGCAGTACGAGGTCGCTACTCGGAGAGGAGCAGTCCGTAGCCGCCACCGAGGACGAGGCCGAACAGGAGGTAGCCGACGAACGTTCCGGGGTGCAGGAAGGGAGCGGCGGGCCCCAGGAGGCCGACGAACGCGAGCACGAGCGGCCAGAGGACCACGACGCCGCCGAGCCACAGGCCGAGTCCGTAGGTGACGCCGGCTCCGGCGGCCCGTCTCGGCGTCGAGACGAGCGTCGCGAGTTCGTCGTAGTCGACGAGCAGTGCGAACAGCAGCCCGAACAGCACGCTGTACCCCAGGTGCCCGAGCGGGTGAATGCCGATGCCCGGGTCGAACAGGCCGGCGAGGGCGCTGCCCTCGGAGAGCACGCCCACCGTCTCCAGGCCACCGGCGATGTCCTCGCGGAACACCCGCGGGAGCCCGGCCAGTGCCCCGAGTGCCGCCGCGTACAGCCACCGTACCGTGCCGACGTCGTGTCCCACCGCAGTCGTCGATTCTGTCGCCATGTGTGCCGGGAGGCCGGGCACGCGGATTAATTTTTCCAACGAAAGCGAGAAAATTATCCGACACCGGACCCCCAACGTTTTGACCGCCCCAGGCAAATCCCGACCGGAATGCGGACTCGCCACGACGTCCACGTCGGTGACGCACGCGACATGGGGGACGTAGACGACGACGCCGTCGACCTCGTCGTCACGTCCCCGCCGTACCCCATGATCGAACTGTGGGACGAGACGTTCGCACGACTGGACGACCGCGTCGCGGACCACCTGGACGCGGGCGACGGGTGGGCGGCGTTCGAGCGAATGCACGACCTCCTCGCCGAGGTCTGGGACGAGGTCTGTCGTGTCCTCCGGCCAGGCGGCGTCGCGTGTGTCAACGTCGGCGACGCGACGCGGACCGTCGACGGACGGTTCCGGCAGTACCCGAACCACGCTCGCGTGGTCGAGGCACTGAGCGAGCGCGGCCTCGACCCGTTGCCGGACGTGCTGTGGCGCAAGCCGACCAACAGCGCCGCGAAGTTCATGGGGTCGGGCATGCTGCCGACCAACGCCTACGTCACGCTCGAACACGAGTACGTCCTCGTCTTCCGCAACGGGGGGACGCGCCGGTTCGACGACGAACCCCGCCACGAGAGCGCCTACTTCTGGGAGGAGCGCAACGAGTGGTTCTCGGACGTGTGGGACGACGTCGGCGGCCGGTTCCAGGCCACCGACGACGGGACGGACGCCGACCGCGACCGGACCGCGGCCTACCCAATCGAGATTCCGTACCGACTCGTCTGCATGTACTCCGTGTACGGCGACACGGTGCTCGATCCGTTCTGGGGCACCGGCACGACGACGCTCGCGACGATGGCCGCGGGTCGTGACTCGGTCGGCTACGAACTCGATCCGGGGTTCGTCGCGGCGTTCGACGACCGCGTCGACGGGGTCCCGTCGCTGGCCGACCGAATCGTGGCGGAGCGACTCGACCGCCACCGGTCGTTCGTCGAACGGCGCCGCGAGGCGGGGTCGCCGCCGGAGTACGAGGCCGACCACTACGACTTCCCCGTGACGACGACCCAGGAGCGAGCACTCAGGCTGTACACCGTCAGCGACGTCGAGTGCGAAGGGGGGGAGACGGACCGGCGGTACCGGGTCGTCCACGAGCCTCGCTAGGGAGCG
>CAZIVN010000143.1:0-6728 GCA_964542685.1 uncultured Halobacteriales archaeon | reverse complement strand
TCCAGAACAGGTCGAACGCGAACCCCAGCGTCATCGGCACCAGCACCGTCAGGAAGATCGCCGCGCCGCGGTTCCCGACGTCGCCACCGATACCGAGGCCGCCGCTGATGATCAGCGTCGAGATCAGCAACACCACCGGAGTCACGACCAGGGCGTAAGTGACGCTGCCCCAGTCGGTCTTCAGTTGCACCCGGAAAAAGCGCGTCGCGACCGCCGCGATGGCGGTGTGGAAGGCGACGATGAACCCGAGTCCGAGGAGCGTCCCGACGGTGACCATGCGCGGCGGTAGGTCCCGGGCGGTCTTTGGCCTGTCGGAACGGGCGACCGACGACGGGCCGCGGGTCGGCGACCGTCCGCACTAGCGCCAGCGCCACCACGCCCACCAGCATCGAACGGCAGCTCCACAGGCACCACAGGACCAGCTCCCGGCCGAGTCCCGTCTCCGAGGGTCGACGGCACCCCGTTTGGGCGACTCGGAATCGACGTTTCGGAACCGCTTTGAGGGGCGACCGTCTCGCCTCGCGCATGCATCGTGTCATCGGCGAGCGATCCGTCTCGGAGACCCCTTTCTCCCCCGAGACCGCTCGCGACTGCTACCGCGACATGGTTCGGGCACGGCGGTTCGACGAGCGTGCACTGGCGCTCCAGCGCCGTGGCTGGATGAGCGGCTACCCGCCGTACAAGGGTCAGGAGGCCTCGCAGGTCGGCGCTGCCCACGCCATGGCCGAGTCGGACTGGCTGTTCCCGACGTACCGCTCGAACGCCATGCAGATCGCCCGCGACGTGCCGATGGAGGACATCCTCCTCTTTCGGCGCGGCCAGGCCGAGTACCACTCCGGCGGTCACGACGGGGTCTTCCCGCAGGCGGTGCCCATCGCGACCCAGATTCCCCACGCCGCGGGTCTTGGCATGGCGCTGAACTACGACGACGCCGAGGGGGCGGCGCTGTGTTACCTCGGCGACGGCGCCACCTCCGAGGGCGACTTCCACGAGGGGCTGAACTTCGCCGGCGTGTTCGACGCGCCCGTCGTCTTCTTCTGTGAGAACAACAACTGGGCCATCTCCCTGCCTCGCGAGCGCCAGACGGCGAGCGACACCATCGCGGAGAAGGCGGAGGCCTACGGCTTCGACGGCGGCCAGGTCGACGGGAACGACCCCCTCGCAGTGCTGGAGTTCGTCGGCGCCGCACTGGCGGCCGCCCGGGACGGCGACCCGGTCCTCGTCGAGAGTCTCACCTACCGTCAGGGCGCTCACACGACCGCCGACGACCCGTCGGTGTACCGCGACGAGGACCCGGACCTCCCGGACTGGCGCACCTGTGACCCCGTCGAGCGCTACGAGGAGTACCTCCGCGAGGAGGGCCTGATCGACGACGCGTTCGTCGAGGAGGTCGACGCCGCCGCCGCCGAGGAACTCGAGGACGCCGTCGACCGCGCCGAGCGCGTCGAGACGCCCGACCCCGACGCGGTCTTCGACCGGGTGTACGAGACGCCGACGCCGCGACTGGAGGACCAGCGACGCCGGATGCACGACTTGCTGGCCGACCACGAGATACAAGAACTGGACCAGTGATACGGTTCCGTAGCACTGTTTCCCGGTGAGTACCGGCATCACACTGGTGCTCACCGGTGAGAGACGAAACGAAACCCGTATGACTGGCGTCGGCCGCCGTTCTCGACCGGGTCGTCCCGGCCGATCAACCCATCGAGATGTACGTCTTCGTGTCCGCAACCCCGTCGAACCCCCGAATCTCGCTCGCGACGGTGTTGAGGATGTCGTACACTTCCTCGACCTCGACCTCGGCGATGATGTCGTAGTTCCCCGCGACGATGTGCGCTTCTGTCACGTCGGTGATCGCCCCGATTGCGTCCACCAGGTCCTCCGAGGTCCCGGCGGCCGTCTTCACCATGATGAACGCGTGAACCATCTCGTCGACTGATACTCCGGGCCGCGACTAAAACCTTTGCACGGAGGTCCAATCCGGGCGACACTCGGAGGGGTAGCGTGCGTGGCCCAAACTGTTATGTCAGGAAACAGTGACCGGTAGAGCATGGGACACCGAACTCGGAGGTGGATCGTACGGACCGGAATCGCGGGTGGGATCGTCGGTACCGCTGGCTGTCTCAGGCTCGGAGACGGCGGTGACGGCGACGACGGATCCGACGGTGACGACGGGTCGGATGGGTCCGACGGCGACGACGGCGACGACGGCTCGGACGGCGGGACCGCGACGGTGGAACCGACGACCGTCGCGACCACGGCCGAGACGGTCGCACCGACGACGACCGTCGACACCACCGCACCGCCCACCACCGTCGACACCACCGCACCGCCCACGACGGCACCGCCGACGACGGCGCCGCCGACCACCGAGCGGCCGTCGCTGGAACGGAGCGAACCCGCCGGCGCCGCGAGGCCCGGCGGGAGCGGACCCCGGGACGTGTTCGAGGGCCTGGCACTGGTCGACGACCTCGCGGTCGCGCTCGGCGGGTTCGACGAGGGCGACCGCAAACAGGGGTGGGCTCGCGCCCACTCCGTCACCGACACCAACCTCCAGTGGGAGGACGGGTACGTCATCGAACCCCAGACGACGCTGTACGACGCGGTCCCCCTGGGGAGCGGACTCGCCGCGGTCGGGACCACGACCGACGGGTCCTCGACGAACCTCGTCGTGGCAGGGTTCGGGACGGACGGCTCCAAGACCGGCAGTGCCACGTTCGGCGACGGATCGACCCTCGGCCGTGGCGCGTCGGTTCTCGGCGACGGCATGGTCGGCGTCGGGTTCGACACGAGCCGGGGCGAGACGGTCGCGGTCGCACTCGACGGGAGCGGGAGCGAGCGGTGGACACAGCGCTACACGCGGGCCGACGCCGCCGCGACGGTGGCCAACGACGCCACCTCCGGTGGGGAGAACGCAGTGCTCGTCGGCGGCGCCATCAGCGACGGCGTCTCACAGCCGTGGCTCGCAATCGTCGACCCGAACGGCCAGCAGGTGTTCTCCGAGGTGTACGAGGCCGACGACGGGCCGACCGTGAAGGGACTCACGTTGAACCGGGAGCGCGCGGTCCTCGTCGGCGAAACCCTCGGGGCGTCCGACCGCCAGGGCGTCGGGTACGTCGCACAGGTCGACAACGAGGGCACCCTGGAGTGGACGAGACGGATCGACCCGCTGGGGAACGGAGTGACACTGTTCGACGCGACCTTCCTCCCGGACGGAACGGCCGTCGTCGCCGGCGCCGTCGTCACCGACGCCGCCTCCGACGGCTACCTCGCCGGGATCGACGGCGACGGCAACTGGCTGTGGCAACGACGCTACGGCGGGCGCGGCGCCGACCTGTTCGGCGGCGTCGTTCCCGTCGACCAGGGGGTCCTCTGTGCCGGTGCCAGTGGCTACACGGCAGACGACGGCAACGCCTGGCTCCTCCTGGCCGAACGACCCTGATCGGCGGCGGGGGACAACCCTTTTTTAGGGGCCCGTCGTATCCCGGAACATGCGGTTCGTCATCATCGGTGCCGGACGGGTCGGTCTCCGCACGGCCCGGGTGCTACGCGAGGAGGATCACGACGTGACGATCGTCGAGCGCGACCAAGGGAAGGTCGACCGCGCTCGCGAGGAGGGGTTCGAGGTCATCGAGGGCGACGGCTCCCACGAGCCGGTCCTGGACGACGCCGGGATCGGCGAGGCCGACGCACTGGGCGCGCTGACCGGTGACCTGAACACGAACTTCGCGGCCTGCATGGTCGGGAAACACCACGACTGCAGGACCGTCCTCCGGATCGACGAGGACTACCGCGAGAACATCTACCGGAAGTACGCCGCGGAGGTCGACGAGATCGTCTACCCCGAACGGCTCGGTGCGATCGGGGCCAAAAACGCCCTCCTTGGCGGCGACATCCGCGCCATCGCGGACATCGAGCACAACCTCCAGGTCGTCGAACTGACGGTCACGAACAGTTCGCCGGTCCGTGGGTACACCCTCAGCGAGGTCCACTTGCCAGCCGACGCGACCCCCCTGGCGTTCGGGAAAGTCGACGAACCGCTCGGGATTCCGAACCCGGACCAGACCGTCGACGCCGGCGACCGACTCGTGGTCCTCGCGGACTTCAACGTCCTGAGCGACGTGCGACAGATCGTCGTCGGCGAAACCGGTCGCGCGGCCGCAGGAGGTGTCTGAGATGGTTTACGCCTACGTCATGATCAAGGCCAACACCGGCGAGGCGGATCGACTTCGAAACGACGTCGACGCCATCGACGGCGTCGTCGAGGCGTACATCGTCGCCGGCGACGTCGACATCATCGCGACCGTCGACGTGGACTCACCCTCGGCAGTCAAGGACATCGCCGCGAGCGCCATCCAGGAGATCGACGGCGTCGAGGACACTCAGACCTACATCGCGATGGAGTAGCCGGCGCCGACCGCGACGCCGTCGCCTCGCGACGACCGCCACCGGCCTCGATCCGACGCTTCGGATCAGATCACAGCGGCGGCGGCCCGTTCCCGCCGCCGCGTTCTGCCGCCTGCTGGACCAGCGACGCGACCGGATCCTCGTAGTCGTACCCCGGGACGATGCCCTGCGCGTAGGTCCCCTCGACGTAGTCGACCAGGGCCTTGGCGTCCGCGACCCCCTCGCTCGCCCGCCAGGCGCGGTACTCGAACGTCGCGGTGACGACGCCGCCGCCGCGGTCGACGCTCGGCGGGTCGAAGTCGCTCGTCCGTGCGACGTCGAAGGCGTCCGCCAGACGGAGTGCGAACGTCTCGTACCAGCCGTCGACCACCGCAGGCCCCACTTCGTCTGCCGCGGCGACGCCGATGGTCGGTGCCGTCACCGTCACCGAGAACGCACCGGCGCGGTCCCCCTCGGTCGGGCTCGCCGTCGCCGTCGCCTCGGTGACCGTCGTCGCCGTCGTGAAAGCACCGTCCTCGGCGGTGAAGGCGTCGTGTGAACGGAACGCCTCGGCGACGGCCTCGGGCGTCGGCGACGTGTCGACGTCTCGCTCGCTCGTGTCGTCGGTCATCGACGAGTCGTACGAACCCGCTGCGCAAGTCCGTTGCGTTCCCGGGCGTGTGGCCGGCGCTCGCGTCCTCGCTCGCAGCAGCGTCGTGTTCGCGGCTCCGCCGCTCACGTCCTCCGAGACACTCCCGTTCGGTCGTGTCTCGCTATGCGAGGGCTGGGATTCGAACTCGCCGAGACGGTCCTGCTCGCTCGCTACGCTCGCTGTGCGGGCTGCGACTCGTCTGCTCGAATCCCACGGTACGCATCGCTCCTCACGTTCGTTCGGAGCAGATGTGTTCGCGGCTCCGCCGCTCACGTCCTCCGAGACACTCCCGTTCGGTCGTGTCTCGCTATGCGAGGGCTGGGATTCGAACCCAGGAACCCCTACGGGAGCGGATCTTAAGTCCGCCGCCTTTGGCCTGGCTCGGCCACCCTCGCGCGGCCGGTCCTACTCGGGTCGGGGGCAAGTGGGTTTCGGAAGGCCTACGGGAAACCGCCGTACCGCAAGTACACCATCACGACGACGATCGAGAGCTGCAACGTGCCCTGGACGCCGGCGAGTTTCGCGTTGCGGAGGCCGATCTGCCCGATCAGTTCGCGGTCCGGATTCTCCGAGGTCATCTCCTGGTAGATCCGCACCTCGCCCGGCATCAGGACGCCGAACCCGAGGACGCTCAGGGCGACGACGATGCCGATGGCCAGGGCGATGGGCGTCGACGCCATCTCGAAGGTCGGCAGCGTCACCGCGAGGCCGCCCACGCTGACGAGGACCGCGAGGGCGGCGGCGACCTGCCACCGGCGGTCGCCGAAGGCGTCGAACGCCCAGCCGATCAGGACGACGACCGGGACCAGCGTCCCGGCGGTCAACAGCGCCAGCCAGGCGTCCGGAATCGTGAGGTAGGGAATGCGTCCCGCGAGGAGGACCCCGCTGGCGATGGTCACGGTCGCCAGCGTCGGCAGGAGGAAACTCGTCTTCGGCGTGAACCGTTCGAAGACGCTGGCGCGTTCGTCGACGTCGAGCCCGCCCAGCACCGGGCCGAGCACCAGCGCCATGAACAGGTCGATGCCGGTCCACAGCACGCCCGCCATCACGTGGACGTAGGTGTGGATTTCTCTGGGTGCCACGACGGCGACGCCCAGGGCGACCAGGGGAACCGCCACCACCGCCCCCGCGAACGCCGGGTTCGCACGCTGTCCCATCCCACGGATCGTACCGCGAACGGTCGCTGCCATGTCCCGCCGACTCGCGGCCGACCGTGAAAGACGTTGGCGAATCGGAACGTCGGCGGTCCCGGCGGCGGCCGCCGGCGGGTCCACGGCACGGGGCTTTTCGGTCGTGGGGTGCTTCGGAGCGAGCATGCGATTCGAGAGCGACACCGTCCTGATCACTGGCGCGGCCTCGGGCATCGGCCGCGAGACCGCAAAACGCTGTGCCGCCGACGGCGCCTTCGTCGTCGTCACCGACGTCGACGAACCCGGCGGTGAGGAGACCGTCGAGGCGATCGAGTCCCGCGACGGTCCGGGCAGTGCCACCTTCGAACCGCTGGACGTGACCGACGCCGAGCGGTTCGACGAACTCGCACTGGACGTCGCCGAGGACCACGGCCTCGACGTCCTGGTGAACAACGCCGGCCTGGGCCACCCGCCAGCGAGCGTCGAGGACGTCTCGCCCGCGACGCGGGACTACGTCGTCGACGTGAACATGAACGGCGTCTGGAACGGCTGTCACGCCG
>CAZIVN010000142.1:0-6739 GCA_964542685.1 uncultured Halobacteriales archaeon | reverse complement strand
GCGATGGAGGCGGTCATGTTCGGCAGGTCCGCGGACTTCCCGCCGGCCCCGGCGATGATGACGTCGAGGCCGCGGTCGGCCGCGGTCTCGGCGTAGGCGTACATCAGTTCGGGCGTCCGGTGGGCCGAGACGACGTACGTCTCGAAGGTGAAGCGCGCCTCGGGCGGGTCGTCGTAGTCCGTGACCTCCTCGAAGTCGAGTTCGTCCACCAGTGCGTCGTAGGCGCCGGCGTCGTCGTCGGTGCCCATCATCACGTCCAGGTCCGAGTCGCTGCCCATCACGATGCCCACGTCGGGGGTCTCGGCGGCCGGCCGGTCGCGGTCGGCTTCCTCGTGGAGCGATTCGATCAGGTCCTCCAGTTCCGCTGGCGTGTCGCCACCTGTCATCTCGTGTCGAGGCTCGCAGGGGGTCGGAAAATGGGTGTCGGTTCTACTCGGGCGGGGCGACAGGATGGCAGTTAGAGAATCCCGCTCGACTCCTCGCGGATCTCCTTCAGTTCCGTCCGCAGACGTCGCAGTTCGTTCTGGAACCGCTCGTCGCGGTCGGCCATCGCGTCGCGGACCCGTTCGATGACGAGTTCGCGGGCGCGTTCGCTCTCGGCGGCGACCTCCTCTATCTCGTCGGACAGCGAGTCGACCCGGCTGTACGTCGACTCGACGCGCTTGCCGGTAGCCTTGATCGCCTCCTGGTTGTTGTTCAGCGCCGACTGTGACTGCTGGACCGTCCGCTCAAGGTCCGACACCTGGCGTTCGAGTCGGGTCATTCGGGAACCGAACTCCCCGAGCGTGTCCGACAGTTCGTTGATCGATCGCTCGACGTCACGGAGGTCCGAGGAGAGGTCACTCAGTTCGTCCGAGACGTCGTCGCCGCCACGGTTTCCGAAGAGGTCCGGCGTCGAGACGTCCATATCCACGTCGTGGGCCTCGAGGAACGACTGGCCGTCGTCGGTCACCGCGAACACCGTCTCCTTCTGTTCGCCGCCGGGGACCGGACGGCTTCCGACGGGTTCGACGAGTCCTGCCGGGATTAGGTACTCGCTGATTCGGAATCGGGCCTGTTCGGGGTCGTCGAGGTCCAGTTCTGGCCTGAGTTCGCTTGGGACGCCGATTCCGCCGGCCTCGACGAGTGCGGCCAGCACGGCTCGGGTCGTCTCGTCGATCGGGACGTTTTGGTGTGTTACCAGGCCCCCCATGTTAGTCACTCTACCTATCCTTCGTTACTTCACATAGATAATATTTTCGCCCGAGGAATAGTAACTGATAGCCCAAGAACAGTTCGACGTACAAAGCTCGCGGTTCAGCGGAACGTCGTGCGATCCCGAACGTCGCGAACCCGGTCGATCGGTGGCGTCTCCGGGGCAGTCGCGGTGACGTGCCCCATCTTCCGGAGGGGCCGTGCCTCCCGCTTGCCGTACCAGTGCAGTGCGACGCCGGGCGCCGAGAGCACCGCCTCGAAGCCAGAGAGGGCCGCCGGGGTCGGGTCATCGACGTCACCCAGCAGGTTCGCCATCGCGGTCGCGCCGCGACGGTCCGTCGATCCCAGGGGCCACCCGAGGGTCGCCCGGACGTGTTGCTCGAACTGCGAGGTCACGGCACCCTCGATCGTCCAGTGGCCGGAGTTGTGCGGACGCGGTGCGATCTCGTTGACCAGAATTTCGCCGTCGTCCGCGAACAGTTCGATGCCGTACACGCCACGGCCGTCCATCCGGTCGAGGACCGACAGGGCGACCTCGCGGGCGCGGTCGCGGACTGCCTCGTCGACGCGAGCGGGAACGATCGTCTCCCGGAGAATCTCGTCCTCGTGGCGGTTCTCCCCGACCGGGAACGTCGCCACCTCGTCGTCTCCAGCGACGCCGATGACGGAGAGTTCGCAGTCGAACTCCACGAACGCCTCGGCCATCGCCGGGCCGTCGAGTCGCTCGAACGCCTCCTCGGCCCACTCGCGATCCTCGACGGGGAGGTTCCCGCGCCCGTCGTACCCGCCGGTCCGGGCCTTCAGCATCACCGGCGCACCCAGTGCGTCGATTGCGTCCCGGAGGGCCGCCGGCGAGTCGACCGCCCTGAACGGCGGTACGGGAATCCCGGCCTCCGCGAGTCGTCGCTTCTGGACGAGTTTGTCCTGGATCGTACGTAACGTCGACGGGTCCGGGTGGACGGGCACGTCGAAGTTCTCGCCGACAGTCTCCAGGAGGTCCGGCTCGGCGAGTTCGATCTCGTAGGTCAGGACGTCTGCCCGCGCTGCCAGCTCGCGAACGGCAGCCTCGTCGTCGAACGGCGCGACGACCTGATCCCGACACACCGGGCTGGCCGGACAGTCCGGCGTCGGGTCGAGGACGACGACCTCGACGCCGAGCGGTCCGGCCGCCTCGGCGAGCATCCGTCCGAGCTGGCCCCCACCGACCACGCCGAGGGTCGGTCCCGGTGTCGACAGCGTCTCCGGCATGGCCGACTATCCAGCCCGTTCGTGTATAAACGTTGCCAACACCGGCGCTCGAGTGTCCACATCCGTGACCACCGTCGCCGCGAGCCTCGACCGGGCTCAGGGCACGCCTCGCGCGGGCAGTCCCGACCCGGCCAGGTGTCGGTCGGGCCCCACCGATCGCCGGTCGTCGGTCTCCGGTTCCCCCACCACCTGGCCCGACCCGACCGAGTCGACGTAGTCCGCGTGGACGAACACGAGGATGTCCTCGGCGTACAGCTTGAACTCGTGTCGGTACATCACGTACCCGTCGAGGTACGGAGTCACCTCGCGCTGGTCCCAGGCGTAGGCAATCACGACCGGCGGCGGATCGGATAGCTTCCCGGCGGGGGCGCCATCTCGGGGCGTGCTCGTGACGTTCGCGTCGTACCGCTCCATGTACCACGGCAGCGGCAGTCTGTCGTACCACCCCCCGGCAGCTGGCGGCTGTTCGTTGTACGTCTCGTCGCGGACGTAGAACAGCGTCTCCGAGGAGCCCGCCTTCCGGGACCCGTAGAACAACACGTCGACGCCGTCGTTCTCCTGAACGGCCCGATTGACCTTCCCCAGCGAGTACCGGAGGTCGTTGTCCGGCTGGGTCCAGTGGGCGAACGCCTCGTTCTTCCGTTCGTCGGGCGCCGCGAAGTTCGCGTCGTAGGCCACGCCGGCGGTCCACCCGACCATCAGGACCACGAGCACGACGGACACCGTCGCTTGCAGTGGCTGGTCGACGTCGAGGTCCCTCGCCCAGCGGTACACGAGCGCGAGACCGACGGCCGCTGGGATCGCGAGCGGGACGATCGAGTGGACGACCGCCCAGGGCGCCATGATGTCGGTGATGAGAGGGTAGCCGAACACGCTCGCGCCACCCCAGTAGGCGCCCGCCGACACCAGGTCACGGGGCCCCTCGGTGGAGTAGCGGTCGTACGCGAACCCGAGGACTGCGGCCGAAACCGTGACCGCTGCGACGGCGCGGATGCGGTCCACGTAGTCGAAGAAGAACGGGAGGTAGGCGTGTTCCTGGTGGCTGCTCGCCGCCCACGTCTCCAGGAACTTCTCCCAGCTACCGATCACGGCCTCGTGGACGACTGCGGGCGCCGTCGGCGGCTGGTTCGCGACCGCGTACAGCCCCAGACCGCCGGTGTCGCCCGCCCGCGGCGCGTAGAAGAACACGACGATGGCGAAAAACAGCGCGTAACTCACGGTGGGGCTCCCCGAGAGGGGCTCGTCGGCGTCGAACAGGGCGACGTCCGCGATGAGTGCGAGCCAGAGGCCGTACACCAGGACGTACGTCACCGTCGTCACGTCGGGCCCGACCCCGAATCCCCAGAGGCCGAAGGCCGCGACGTACGAGACGCCCACGCCGACGTAGGCCTGTGGGGAGTCGGGGCGTTCGAGTGCGGTGACCAGCGCCAGTCCGCCCGCGGCGAGTCCGACGGGGGCGAGCGTCACGAACCCGATTCGCGGGACGCCGCTCCCGATGACCGAGACGAACAGCCCGGTGACCACGTCGCCGAACAGTGCGAGGACGTACGGGTTCAACAGGACCACCGCGACCGCCGCCGGGACGTTCAGCCGGTCCGAGTACGGCTCGAGGCTACCGGTCACGTAGTCGAACGGATCGTCTGATCCGTCGGGACCGTCGGTCGCGACGCTGCCGACAGCCCGATCACTCGCCGGTCGGGTAGGGTCCACGGGGCCCGAGTGCTGCGTGGGGTCTGCCTCGGTCGTGACTCGCTCGTCGTCCTCGTCCGCCCCCTCCTCGGGCGGTTCGCCACCGTCCGTCATCGTCTCGACGCCGGCCCGGGCACGTCGCTCTACCCCGTCGGAGAACCGACGAGCGCGTTCGCTCACGCGGAACAGGCGGTGGTCTAGCAACAGCGCCGCGGCACCCAGCCAGCACAGCGGGTAGATCAGCGCGTTCTCCTTCGTCGTGAACCCCAGGGCGAAGCAGGCGACGCCGGCGTACAGGTACCGTGGCTGTCGCGCGTCGTACGTCCGCACGAAGAAGCCGAGGGCGAACAGCATGAACGTCGCCACGAGGACGTCGTTGCGGAAAAAACGCGAGTAGTAGATCAGCAGTGGGTTGGCCGCGAACAGGAGCCCCAGGCCGACGACCTCGCTGTCCCTGAGGTGGTCGCGGAACAGCCAGGCCGCCAGTGGGAGCGAACCGCCGACCACGGCGACCACGACGCGCATCGTGAAGTCGTTCGCGCCGAACACCGAGAACAGGAACCGGTCGACGTGAAAGAGGAAGGGGCCGTGGACGATCGGTCGGTACTCCCAGGCCCCGGTTTCCTGGTAGCGGAGCGCCCAGTAGGCGACGCGTCCCTCGTCCCACTGGGCGACGCGGGTTCCGAGTCCGACGAGACGAATCGCCAGCGAGAGGAGAGTGAGCGTCACCAGCCCGGCGAGGACGCGGTTCGTCAGGCCGACGCGTCCGGCGGCCCGGCGAACCGCCGGCGGCGGGGACCACGTGGCGGACCACGAGTCGCCGGGTGCGGACCGGCGCGGCGAGTCGTCTGGCATCACTCGGCAGGATGGGCGGAGGGATTGAAACGCTTGTCGGTGCCGTCCGGCGTCGCTTGCGACGAGCGGAACGACTTAGTGCGACCCAGGGCACGGATGGAGTATGACGAACATCGGACTCGTCGTCGCGGAGTTCGAGGAACACGCGACGGTGATCGACGAGATGGCGAGGGAGGCAACCGCCGCCGCGGCCGACCGTGGCGCGACGGTCGTCGAGACCGTACGAGTGCCGGGGACCTACGACACCCCACTGGCCGCGGACCGGCTGGCGCGACGGGACGCCGTCGACGCCGTGGCCGTCGTCGGCTGTGTCGTCTCCGGCGACACGGACCACGACCAGGTGATCGCACGGGCCGCGAGTCAGGGGCTGACGGACGTGAGTCTGGATCGGGACAAACCGGTGACCCTCGGGGTGACCGGCCCCGGCATGTCCGCCGCGGAGGCCCGCGAACGAACCGGCGCCGGCGCGAAGGCCGTCCGGAGTGCGGTCGAACTCACGGAGGCACTATGAGCGACGACCGCTTCGCGGACCGGGTCCGCCGCGTCGAGCCCAGCGCGACCATCGCCATCTCCAACGCGGCCGGGCGACTGGAGGCAGACGGCGTCGACGTCGTGGACCTGAGCGTCGGCGAACCCGACTTCCCCACGCCCGAACCCATCGTCGAGGCCGGGAAGGCGGCCATGGACGCCGGCCACACGACCTACACGAACTCGAGCGGCATCGCGCCGCTGCGCGAGGCCATCGTCGAGACGCTTTCCGAAACCGGGCTGGACTACGACCCCGACGAGGTCGTCGTCACGCCGGGCGGGAAGCAGGCGCTGTACGAGGTCGTCCACACGCTGATCGACGGCGCTGACGAGCGCGGCTCGTCTGCTCGCGGGACGGGGTCCAGCGCTGGCGACGAGGTGTGTCTGATCGACCCCGCGTGGGTGTCCTACGAGGCGATGGTGAAACTCGCCGGCGGCGACCTGACCCGCGTCGACACCAGTCCGTACGACTTCGCGCTGGAACCGGCACTGGACGACCTCGCGGCGGCCGTCTCCGACGAGACGGACCTGCTGGTCGTCAACTCCCCCACGAACCCCACGGGCGCCGTCTACTCCGAAACCGCCCTCGAGGGCGTCCGGGACCTGGCCGTCGACCACGATATCACGGTCGTCGCCGACGAGATTTACGGCGAGATAACCTACGACGCCGACCACGTCAGCCTCGGCTCGCTTGAGGGCATGGGCGACCGGACGGTCACCGTCAACGGGTTCTCGAAGGCGTACGCGATGACCGGGTGGCGCCTGGGCTACTACGCCGCGGACGCGGACCTCGTCGCCCAGGCCGGGAAACTCCACTCCCACTCCGTGACCTGTGCGACGAACTTCGTTCAGCAGGCCGGGGTGACAGCACTCCGGGAGGTCGACGACGCCGTGGCGGAGATGCGCGCGGCGTTCCGCGACCGTCGGGACCTCCTCGTGGACCTGTTCGCGGACCACGGCGTCGACGTCCCCGTCCCGGACGGCGCGTTCTACATGATGCTGCCCGTCACCGACTGTGCCGGGCCGGACGACGACGACGAGTGGTGCGAGGGCGCCATCGAGGAGGCACACGTCGCGACGGTCCCCGGTCACGCGTTCGGGACGCCTGGCTACGCCCGCCTGTCCTACGCCGCAAGCGAGGAGCGCCTGCGCGAGGGCGTCGAGCGACTGGCCGACGCCGGCTACCTCTGATACGGTTTCGTTTCACTGTTTACCGGTGATCGCC
>CAZIVN010000141.1:0-6808 GCA_964542685.1 uncultured Halobacteriales archaeon | reverse complement strand
ACTGGACCATCTGCCAGTACGCCGAGTAGCCGCCGTACGAGCCGCCGAACACGACGACGCGATCCTCGTCGATCCAGTCGTTGTCGTCGATCACGTGCTCTGCGGCGACGGCGACGTCACCCTGTTCGGCGCCGCCCCAGTCCTCGATGAGTTCCTCGACGAACTCGCGGCCGCGCCCCGTGGAGCCGCGGTAGTTGACCTGCAGGACCGAGAAGCCCTGCGAGACCAGCACCTGGGTGTAGAGGTCGAACGACTTCGCGTCCCGGCCACGCGGGCCGCCGTGGGGGTTGACGATCAGCGGCGACGGACGCTGGCCCGAGTCGTACAGCAGTGCACCGATCTCGAGTTCGTCGTACGGGTCGTGGTCGACGGCGTGAGCCGGGGTCTCGGGAATCCCGTCGGAGTCGACGGTGAAGTACTCGGCGTCGGCGAAGTCGGCGGGGTCGAAGGGGCCGTACTCGGCCTCGATCAGAACCTCGTACTCGTCGGTCGAGAGGTCGTACTCCAGCAGTTCCGGACGGCGGGTCGGCGTGGTGTGGGTGAGGATCACGCGGTCGTCGTCGAGCGTCGACGACCCGGCCATCCCGAACCCGGCGACGCCGTCGGGAAGGTCGAGTTCCCGGCCCTCGCCGGTGTCGAGGTCGTAGACGACGGGCATCGTGACCGCGTCCCGCGTTCGGCTACCGATGGCGCGCGCGCCGTCGGGTGTAAACGCCGTGGGGCTCTCCTCGTACTCGCCGTCGCCGAACCAGGTCACGTCGTCCGTCACCAGGTCGTAGACGCCCATCCGGCCCAGGTCCTCGGTGTTGTCTGAGACCAGCAGTCGGTCGCCGTCGGGGCCCCAGTCGGCCGGCGAGGCCTCGGCGCCGGTCTCGCCGATCTCGAGGTTCCGCGGGTTCGACCCGTCGGCCTCGGCGACGTACACGTCCATGTTGTCGTAGTCCTCGGTCTCGTTCGTCGAGTAGGCGATGCGGTCGCCGCCGGGCGAGAGGTGCGACCCCCACACGGCGCGGTCGTAGTCGGTGAGTTTCGTCGTCTCGCCGCTCTCCAGGTCGTGGCTGTAGACGTTCATCTGTCCGTCGCGCGTCGACCCGATCAGCAGCGTCTCGCCGTCCTCGCCGACGTCCTGGATGACGACCTGGCCGTCCATCTCGACGACCGGTTCGACGTCGCCGTCCCGCGAGATCGCCCACACGTCGTTCTGTTCGTTGCCGTCGTCGTCGAGGTGGAAGAACACGCTGTCGCCGTCTGCCCCCCAGTCGACGAACCAGCGAGCGTTCCGGGGGACCTCGCCGTCGCTCCACTGGTGCAGGTCGCCGCTCTCGACGTCCAGGACGTGGAGTTCGTTGCGGCCGGTCACGTCGTAGTACAGCGCGACCTCGTCGCCGTCCGGCGAGGCCGTCGGATGCGCCATCGTCGGCAGTTCCGCCAGTTCCGCGAGTACGTCTCGGTCCGTGTCGTCGCTGTCGCTCATACGAACGGTACCTAGGTCGTCCGTCCCTTCAGTGCTTCCAGAAGCGCACTACAGTAAGCGTCCTTACAATACGGCCGGGCGAATCTGACAGCGAAACACACAGGGGCCCGGGCGTGAATAGAGGACGTATCATGGACAGGGAGACGACGCGACGGGGCCTGCTCGGGGCGGGCGTCGGCCTCGGTCTGCTCGGTGCGTTCTCGCCGTCGGTCAGACCGTTCCTCGACGCGCTGGCACCGCTCAGCGGCCGCGTCTGGGGCGGGTTCACGCGGTCGGTCTCGGGGACGGTGGAGAACCCGTACGGCGAGGCTGAACTCCGGTACGACGACGACGGCGTCGCACACGTGCGTGCCGACGGCGAGCGAGCACTGTACTTCGCGGTCGGGTTCGCACACGCCGCCGACCGGTTGTTCCAGATGGACCTCCAGCGTCGCCAGATGCGGGGCGAACTGTCGGCCGCCTTCGGCGAGGAGACCGTCGACTCGGACGTGTTCTACACCAAACTCGACATGGAGACGGCCGCCGAGGTGACCTGGGCGGCCGTCGACGACGAGACCGGGCCGCTGTTCGAGGCCTACGCGGAGGGGGTCAACCGCTACGTTCGCGAGGAACCGCTCCCCGTCGAGTTCCGCTTGCTCGACTACGAACCCGACGAGTGGACGCCGGTCGACTCGCTGCTGGCCCAGAAACAGATCTCCTGGGCGCTGACGGGACGATTCCACACCCTGCGCCGGGAGTCCGTCGCGACCGCTCTCGACGTCGAGACCGCCCGGACGCTGTACCCCCGGCGGATGGACCACGACACGCCGATCCTGCGCGACGAGGGCGGCGACGGTGGGAGCGACGCCAGGACCCTCCGGGCGGACCCGACCGACGACCGCCTGGGCGAGGCCCGCATCGCGCCGGCGCTCTCGGACCACGTCTCGGCGTTCGAGGCGCCGGACGGCATCGGCTCGAACTCCTGGGTCGTCGGCGGCGGGCACACCGACGACGGCACACCACTCCTGGCGAACGACCCGCACCTCGCCCTGCGGGTGCCGCCGGTGTGGTACGAGCAGAACCTGCGGACCGACGACCTGTCGGTCCGTGGGGTCACGTTCCCCGGCGTCCCGCCGGTCGTCATCGGCGAGAACGACGCGGGTGCCTGGGGGTTCACCAACGCCGGCGTCGACTGCATCGACTTCTACACCTACGAGACTCGCGACGGCGAGTACCGCTACGGCGACGAGTGGCGCACGTTCGACCGCGAACAGCGCACCGTCGAGGTCTCGGGCGGCGAGGACCGGACGGTCACCGTCGAGAAGACCGTCCACGGCCCGGTAATCGACGCCGAGAGCGACGGCGACGAACTGGCCGACCGCGTCGCGGTCGCCTGGACCGGCTTCTCGGCGACCGAGACCAGCGCCGCGACGCTGGCGCTGAACCGCAGCGAGGGGCTCGAAGACGTCCGCGAAGCGATCGAACGGTTCGACGAACCGACCCAGAGCTTCGTGTACGCCTCCGGGGACGGCGACACCTACTACGTCGTCACCGGCCGGATCCCCCAGCGGTACACCGACGGCGAGGTCGTCGGCGGCCGGCGGGTGTTCGACGGCTCCGAACCCGAGGGCGAGTGGCGCGGGTACACGCCCTACGGGGAGTCCTCGTGGGAGGGGTTCGTCCCGTTCGACGAGAAACCGGAACGCGTGAACCCGGACTACCTCGCGACGGCGAACCAGCGCATCGTCGACGACCCCGGCCGGTACCTCGCGGAGGGGTACGGCGCGCCGTTCCGGGGCGAGCGCATCTACGAGCGACTGGACGAGCGAATCGCGAGCGACGAGGCGGTGACGGCCGACTTCGTCGCCGACCTCCAGTCGGACGTGGTCGACGGTCGCGCGCGCCGCCTCGTTCCGGACGTCCTCGCGGCCGCCGCCGACCCGGGCGACGGCGGCGACGACCCGACCGACACCGCAGACGCCGTCGCCGCGCTTGAGGACTGGGACTACCGCATGGCGGCCGACTCCCGCGGTGCCCTGGTGTTCGACCGCCTGCTCACCGCGTTCCGTGAGCGCGCACTGGACGACGTCCTCGGCGAGGCCCTCGGCGACCGGCGGGACGTCTCCGACTACTACCCGAACGACTGGGTGCTCCTCCACCTCGAGGGCGGGCCGTGGTTCCCGGACGGGCGCGCCGCGGCGCTCCGGGGCGCACTCGACGACGCCCGCGCCGAGATCGACGCCGAGGGCTGGGAGACCTACGGCGACCTGAACCGCGTCGAACTGACCCACCCGTTCGACATGGGCTGGCTGAACTACGACGTCGGCCCGGCCGACGGCTCCGGCGCGACGGTGAACAACTACAGCCGCCCCGGCCTCCGGGGCAGCGTCTGGGGCAGTTCCTGGCGGATGATCAGCCGACCCGGCGAGTCCGGGTCGCGGGCCATCGTCCCCGGCGGCAACGACGGCGACCCGACGAGCCCACACTACCAGGACCAGCTCGACCGCTGGCGGACGAACGAGTACAAGTCGCTGGACAGGACCGTCGCGGGCGACGTCGCGGTGCAGTTCGAGGAGGGTGACGGATGACCGACGGTCCCCTCGCGACGCTCCGTGCCGACCGGCGGCGACGGCTCGGGGCGGCCCTGCTCGGCGTCGGCATCGGACTCGGCGTCGCGACGGTTCACTGGATCGGGTTCGTCCTCGGTGGGGCCCTGGTCGCGCTGCCGGCCCGGCGGATCCGAACCGGCGTCCTCGCGGGACTGGGGTTCGGACTGCTGGGGTGGCTCGCCTTCCTCGCGACGCTCGCCCAGGCCGGCGCACTCGGCGTGTACTTCGAGACGGGACTGTTGCTCGCGGTGAGTCTCGGGACGGCGCTGGGTGGCGGACTGCTGGGTGGACTGGTGCGAGGCGTCGTCTGATCGGAGACGACCGCGGGAGCGTCCGCGTTCGCAGTGCGTCACCGATTTACTGGGCGACTACCTACGGCGATGCGTGCAGATCGTCGGCTACGAGACCGAACGGCCGCCGGAGAGCGACGACGAGGGCCGGGACCCGGCCCTGCTGGTCGCCGAGGACGGCGCCGTGGAACGGGTACCGCTCACGCCGGGAACCGACCTGTCGTACGGCCTCGGCGACCGCCACTGTGCGGGTCGGACCACCGAGGCGGGCCACCGCCCCTGTGACGACGACGACGCCCCGTACTGCCCCCGGCACACCGACCGGTGGCCGTGTGCCCGCTGTACGGGCGACTGCGACCTGCCACTCGAGTCCTGTCGCGAGCAACACGCCGTCTACCTCGCCGCGTTCGCCCCGGACACGTTCAAGGTCGGCGTGACCCGCTCCTGGCGCCTCCGGACGCGACTGCGCGAACAGGGTGCCGACCGCGCGGCCCACCTCCACACCGTCGAGAACGGCCGGATCGCCCGTCAGCTGGAGGCCGAGTACGCGACGGAGCTGCCGGACCGCGTCCGCGTGCCGACGAAGGTGGACGGACTGACCCGAGCCGTCGACGAGGCGGCGTGGAACCGGCTGTGCGAGACGTTCGACGTTCGCGAACGGTTCGACTTCGACTACGGACTGGCCCTGGAGTGGCCGCCAGTTCCGGAGACGGTCGCCAGTGGCACCGTTCGCGGAGTGAAAGGCCGTGTGGCGCTCCTGGAGGACGGGGGGACGACCTACGCGGTGAACCTGCGGGACCTCGTGGGTCACGAGGTACGGGACGGCGCGTCGCCGGGGGACCGCCAGTCGAGTCTCGGCGCGTTCTGAACCGTACGAGACGGGAGGCGAGCGGCGCCGTCAGTCGTCGGCGAGCAGTTGCTCGCTGCCGGTCAGTTCGACCTCGCCGCCGAGCGTGCGGTTCGGGAACGGGATGTCGATTCCCTCGGCGTCGAACCGCTCTTTGACCGCCTGGACGTACTCGCTACGGATCCGCACGAAGTCCGACCGACGGGGGTCGTCGATCCAGATGCGGGACTTCAGTCCGACGTAGGAGTCGCCCATCTCCGTCAGGCGGACCGTCGGGACGGGCTCGTCCAGAATCTCGGGGTGGTCTTCGGCCTCCTCGACGATGATGTCCGCCGCCAGGTCGATGTCGTCGTCGTAGCTGATCCCGAACAGGAACTGCAGGCGCAACTGCTCCAGGGCGACCGGGTTCTTCACGACGTTGTTCGTCAGTTGCGAGTTCGGCACGGTGAGCAACTCGTTGTCGAACGTCCGCACGCGCGTGACGCGGAGGCTGATGTCCTCGACGATGCCGACGTGCCCGTCGAACTCGATCCAGTCACCGATCTTGAACGGCTGTTCGGTGAAGATGAACACGCCGGCCACGAAGTTCGAGATGACGTTCTGCATGGCGAAGCCGATGGCAAGCGTCGCCGCCGCCGCGATGGTCGCCAGCGACGTCAGGAAGTCCCCGTACTCCGCGAAGCCGAAGGCGACGCTGACGGCGACGAACACCACCACCAGCGAGACGAGTTTCCGGATCGGGAGTCGCGCGTGACGTTCCAGGCCCCGCCGCTCCATCGCACGGTCCGCGAGCGGGACGACGAACAGTTTCCCGAGGAGGTACACCGCGACGAACGCGACGACGAACTTCACGAAGCTCGCGACGGCGTTGGTGTACGCCGACGGGACGAAGTCGTCGAGCAGGTTCTGGAGACCGCTCTGTGCGAGAAACTGCCCAGCCTCGAACCCGGCCCCGATCATGACTGGTACACTGCGGTGTTACCCCGCGTCTCGACCAGGGAGGCCTCGGCCCGGTCGGCCAGGTCGACGGCCAGTTCCTCCGTCGAGCCACCGCCCCGGGCCGCCCGGAGGAACTTCGCTTTCACCAGGTCGCGACTCTCCAGTTGCGTCCGGAGTTCGTCGACGACCGGTTCGACGCCGGCCTTCCCCACCCACAGCGTGACGTCCAACTCCTGTATCCGACCGTGCAGGTCCGAATCGGTCATGCCTCCATCATCGACACCAGTCGTGTAAAACCTTGTTCCACTGGAGGCGTCTGCCGGAGGCCGCTATCGGCGGGGGCCCGGCGAGGCCGATGGGTGTCAATCGTACCCGTATCGATGCTGGGCACCACAGTCACAGGTGACGACGACGTGCGATCCCTGGAGGCGGACGGTCGCGTTGTCTCCCGGACGCAGGTACGCGTCGCAGTCGTCACACAGCGACCGCGCGAACGCCCGGGGCAGCGACAGGCGGTGTCGCTCCGCGACCCGTCTGGCGACGCCGACGTACTCCCTGGCGAGGTCGTACCGACCCTCGACGGTCGCGGTTCTGGCGAGTGACGCCAGTCGCTCGATCCGTTCTTCGGGTATCGTCATACAGGGACGCGGGGTGGGGGGGTTTCCGGGGG
>CAZIVN010000140.1:0-6896 GCA_964542685.1 uncultured Halobacteriales archaeon | reverse complement strand
ACACCGAACCGGTCGACGAGCCCAGCGACGCCGTCCAGGACGCCCTCGACGAGGGGCACGAACTGGACTACCACCAGCTAGAGTGACTGCTGGGAGAGCGTCCGAACCACGGTCACTCCGCTGCGCTCCGTTCCCTGATTCGGAGCCCCGTGGGCACTCACTTCCCGGACTCACCGCTCACTACGTTCGCGGTTCGCGCAGGAAGTGAGTGCCCGGGGAGGGCTGCCGAACTTCCGGGAGAGCGAGCCCTCCCGGACGCTCGTTCGTTCGCGATGCTCACTCACGAGCGCCTCCGGGTTCTCCGCGACTCCCCGGGCACTTCTGACGGCGTCGCCACTCGTCGTCCGACTCGTGGCGCGTCAGAAGTGCCCGGGGAGGGCTCCGAACCACGGTCACTCCGCTGCGCTCCGTTCCCTGATTCGGAGCCCCGTGGGCACTCACTTCCCGGACTCACCGCTCACTACGTTCGCGGTTCGCGCAGGAAGTGAGTGCCCGGGGAGGGCTCCGAACCCTCGATCTCCGCATGACCCAGGTTCGAGGCTCGGCGGGCCTCGTCGGGCCTGCGAGTGGGAACCGCACCGAAACTCTGAACCCTATGAGTGCGGCGCTATGTCCAGCTAAGCCACCCGGGCGCACCACCGACTTGCCCGCTGTCGGTCTTTAACCTTCCTATCTCGCCCCTCATCGTAAGGTGGTCGCACACCCTCGGTAGGGGCGGCGTCCCCGGCGGTTTTATGCTCCGCTGTGGCAAAGGGGCAGGCATGAGCGTTCCCGGGATCGTACAGGAGAGCCTGCAGGGGGAGGGCGTCGAGGCACGGATCGACCTCGGCGGCGAGGACGAGTTGTTCGTGACTCCGACCCGGACACTGATCTACCGCGGCGAGGGACTGTTGCGCGACGAGTCCATCGAGGAGTACTCCCACGACGCCGAGTGCGTGCGGTTCTCGGAGGGCCGACGCAAGACGCGCGTCACGCTGGAGTACGCCATCGAGGGCGACGAGGAGTTCACCGTGCCCAGCGGCGCCGCCGACGAGGCGTTCTCGCCGCTCGTCGAGGGCGTGTTGACCGCTCGGGGCGTCCTCGACGACGACGAGTCGGTGATCGCCGCCTACCGCTTCTCGGAACTGACGGTGATCATTGCCGAGCGCCGCCTCGTCAAACACATCGGCGCCGCGGTGTTCGACGAGGACTTCGAGGAGTTCCGCTACGAGGACGTCACCGACCTGGCCTTCGAAACCGGGAACGTCTCGATGCAGATCGTCCTGACCGTCGACGGGCGGTCCGAACGGATCAAGGCGCCCAGCGACCGCGGGCCCGAGGTCCGGACCCGACTGGAGAACGCGCTGTGGGACTTCTACGACGTGAGTTCCAACGAGGAACTCCGCGCGGTCGTCAGCGGGGACGACCCCGACCCGGAACCGGCCGACGACGGCGACGAGGAGGACCCGTTCGGGAGCGGCCTCGACCCACTGGGCGACGGCGAACCGACCGCGTTCCGCGAGGACGAGGACCCATCGCCGGACCAGGATCCGGAGCCCGCAAGCGGGTCGGCGGCGGCCGGGAGCGACTCGCCGCCGGACCGTGGCGGCGACGCGGTGACCGCCGCGAGCACGGACCCGGGACCTGCCGACGCCGACCCGACGCCCGAGAGCCGTAGCGGAGAGGGGTTCGAGGAGGCCGGCTTCGAACCGGCGACCTCCGAGGCGGACCTGGCAGCGGAGGTCGCAGAACTCCGGGAGACCGTCGAACAGCAGAACCAGTTGCTGATCAAACAGCAACGGACGATCGAACAGCTCATCGAGGAGTTGAGCCGCGGGCGATAGCCGGCGTCCGGCGACCGACCGGTCCCCGCGTTACTCCCGTCCCGTGACTTTCCTGATGCAGGTTCCGCCGAACGGTCCGATTTCGCCGGCCTCCAGGTCGATGAAGTGCCCGACCGACAGCCCCGCCCCGCAGCGAGCACACTCGAACTCGCCCTCCCGCCGGATCACCTGACTGCCAAAGCGGACGTGCGTGCCACGCTGTGGGCGGACGATGCCGTCCTCGCGCTCGATGATCCCGCGCAGTTCCGCCCGGTCGAGGATCTCCCGCGTCAGGGTGGGATTCGTGGTCACCGTCTCGACGCGGTCGACGGCCTCGGCGACGGTCAACGCCTCGTGTTCCAGGCGTTCGAGCAGTGCGATCCCGAGTTCGACCGTCTCCTCGTCCATCGGTCGAGGGATCGAACGCGGCGGGTATGAGACTGTCGGCGCGTCCGGCGGCGTCGGGCGAGCACAAGGCCCTTGCCCGCCGCCCTCGGAGGCAGTGACGATGGCGTACCGACCGGAGCGACGGACCGTGGCGGGCCTCGTCGTCCTCGGAGTGGTCGTCGTGGGTGCGCTGACGGTGTCGCCGGACCGCGCGACAGCGCTCGCGACACGCGTCGCGGACGACCCGCTCCTGTTCGGACTCGTCGTGGCCGGGCTCTACCTCTGCCGACCGCTGTTCGCCTGGCCCACCACGCTGCTGTCGCTGCTCGTCGGCGCCGGGTTCGGCGTCGCCGTCGGCGTCCCCGTCGCACTGGCCGGCATCGCGGTCACCACGGTCCCGACGTACCTCGCGACCCGGTACTTCGAGGTCGGGCGGCGACTCCCCCGGGCCGAACGCCTCGGTAGCGAGTACTTCGAGCGTGTCGGCCCACTGCGGGGCGTCGTCGCCGGGCGACTGGTGCCGATTCCCTCCGACGTGCTGACCTGCAGTGCCGCCATGGCCGGGGTTCGGCTCCGGACCATGCTCGCCGGGACGGTCGCCGGCGAGGTGCCCTGGACCGTCGCGGCCGTCGTCGTCGGCGCCTCGGCCGAACGGGTCGCGACGGCGGGGCTGGACGGGATCGGGCTCCGACTCGCGGTCGCGACGACGCTCGCCGGACTGGCGCTCCTCGCCGGCCCGGCCTACGCGCTCCTGACGGACGACGTGCTGTCGTGGACTGCCGATCGTGGTGGTGACGCCTGAACCGAACCCGCACGAGACGGGACAGGACGGATCAGTTGCCAGCGGGGAACTCGAACTCGCTGCCCAGGTCGTCGGTGTCCTCCGCGACCTCGGTTTCGTCCTCGCCGTCGGTCTCGTCGGGGTCGTACCCGCTCTCGTCGAGGTCCTCGGTGAGCGTGTCCCCGAGATCCTGGAGTTTCTCCTGGAGATCGCTGTAGCCCTCGCTCTTCTCGAGGGTCTCGGGCTCCAGTTCCTCCTCCAGGGCCTCCATCTTGTTCGACACCTGCTCGTGTTTCTGTAACGTTCCGTCCTTGCGCATCTGGACGCGCATGTTCTCGATGACCCGCTGGAGCTTCGGCCGGGAGATGGGTTTCGTGAGGTACTTGTCGAACTCCATCTCGACGATGTCGAGGCCCGGGTCGACGGCGGTGATCATCACGACCTTCGCCTCGTATCCCTCCTCGCGGATCCGGTCGAGTACCTCGTCACCCGTCAGGTCCGGCATCCGGCGGTCGAGCAACACGACGTCGACGGTCTCGTCGATCTTCTCCAGTGCGTCCTCACCACCGTACGCGGTCATCGTACGGTACTCCTCGCCGGCCCACATGGCGTACAGGTCCGCGAGGTCACGTTCGTCGTCGACGACGAGAATTGTCGGTCGTGCCATTGTGGTTCTCCGAGCGGGAGTTCGTCTACCGGAAGCAAGTCAGCGCGGGTGGTATAACTTGTGGCCGGTCACCAGAACGTGTCGCTGCAGTCGTAGACGACGCCGTGACGCGGACAGACGTACTTGCAGTGGCGCCGCTCCATGCCCGCCCCGCAGTGGGGGCAGGGGCGACCACGGTCGTCCGCTGTGTCGTCGGTCACGGGTCGGTTCGTATGCGGGGTCGGGACTGCGATTCCGCGGGACCTGTCCGGGGGCTCAGCACTCGGACCAGCCGCAGGTCTCGCAGGTCTTGCAGCCCTCGGAGTAGTACAGCGACATCTCGCCACACTCCGGACACTCGGGGTTCTCGCCGGCGTCGATCAGGTCCTGTTCGGGGCTGTCGGTCTCGACTGCCGCGCCGCCGTCCGTCTCGGGGGCCGTCTCGGCCCCGCCGTCGTCGGCGGTCTCGTCGAGCGTCTGCTGCTGGGGGTAACTGCGCTCGATGTCGCCGTCGAGGTAGCGCCGCAGCGCGGTCCCGATGGCGTCCGGGATCGACTGGATCTGTTCGCCCTTGTCCCAGGCGACCTTCGGCGAGCGGATCCCCTGCAGTTCGTCGGCGATCTCCTCGGGGTCGACGCCGCTGCGCAGCGCCGTCGAGATGGTCTTCGCCAGCGCCTCGGTGAACGAGGCGGTGAAGCCACCGGAGTTACCGATGTTCGCGAACAGTTCGAACGGCCGTTCGGCCTCGGGGTCCTCGTTGATGTTGACGTACAGTTTCCCGTACCCCGTGTCGATGCGCTGGGTGACGCCGTGGAGGACGTCCGGCCGGTCGCGCTTCTTCGCGAACTCGGTGGACTCGCCGTCCGCGGCGCCCAGAATCCCCTCGACGGACTCGTCGAGGGCCGCCTGGACGGCGTCGTCCTCGAGGAAGCCCTCGATCCCGTCGAAGGTAGCCTCGATCTGTGCGACCAGTTCCTCGGTGTCCATGTCCGCGAACTCGGCGTTCTGGGCCCGCGTGGTCAGGACCTGCTTCGAGCGGGTGCCGTCACGGTAGTAGGTGACGCCCTTGCCGCCGCCCTCGTAGATGTACTCGAACACCTCGGCGGCGTCCTCGACGGTCGAGTCGTTCGGGGCGTTCACGGTCTTCGAGATGGCCGAGTCGACGCCGGCCTGGCAGGCGACCTGCACGCCGGCGTGTTCCTTCGCCGAGAGGTCGCCGGTGGTGACGAACAGTTCGCCGACTGCGTCCGGAACCGTCGACAGCCCGGCGACGCCGTCGAACTCGTTGTCGGCCATCTGCTCCTGGGCCTCCCGTTTGACGGCCTCGACGTCGATGCCGTTCTCCTCCAGGACACGGAGGAAGTAGTCGTCGAACTCGACGAGCATCTCGTCGCCCTGGACGTCGTCGGAGACGTTCTTGTAGTAGGCGACGTTGTAGATGGGCTCACAGCCGCCGGTGGTGTTGCCGACCATCGAGGTGGTGTTGTGAGTAACGAACCCGTCGGCAATGTAGGTGTTGTTCGACGGGACGCTGATGTCCTTCGTGTACGCCTTCCCCTCCTCGACCGACTCGATCTCGGCGACGTAGAACTGCGCCAGCGGGCGACCGTCGAGTTCGACCGTCTCGCCGGTCTGGGTTTCCACGTCGCGAACTGTCTTCCGCGAGACGGCACCGTTGATCGGCGACTGGTTGACGCGCTTTTTCACGTCGGCGCTCACGTCGTCGTACCCCTCGACCGCCCGGAGCAACTCGACCGTCGCGGGCGGGTAGGTGTCGTTCTTGTACGACTGGGCGGTCAACTCGAAGTCGGTGTCCTTCGTCAGGAAGCCGATCTCGTCGAGGAACCGAACGTCCTCGCGCTTGTTCGCGCCACGAACCGTGTAGCGCGGTCGGTCGCCGTAGTGATCCTCGCGCTCGTCCATCGCCAGTTCGTCGCGGACGAACACACAGCCGAGCGACAACAGGAGCGTCTGCACCTGTTCTGCCAGCGTCTCGGAGACGGTCGAGAGTTCGATCTTCCGCGAGGCGGTCCCGTCGGCCTCGAACAGCCCACGCAGGAACGCCTTCGCGCAGGCCTCGTCGGCACCGAGCACTTCCTCGGGAACGGACGCACTCGCGGCACCTTCGCCCTCGTTGCCGGTCTCTTTCGTCCAGCCGTTATCCGCGAAGAATCGCGGGAGATGCCGACCGCCGAAGGAGAGGATTTGCCGCGTGTCTTTGTCCTCGACCGTCGGTTCGACACCGAAGATCGACTGTCCGAGATCACGGAGATAGTCGTCGAGTGCCTCGGCGTCGGACTCGACGACGAGTTTCACACCGACATCGTCGTGGACGTAGCCGTCACCCATGAAGTAGCCGAGGAACTCGGCCAGTTCCGGCGTCAACCGGTCGGGGAGCGTCAGGTCAGTGTTGGTGTTGTGGTGGTAGCTGTCCCGCTCGCTCGTGTCGAGTGCCGGCGGGACGCCGCCGTCGAAGGTCCCGCGCTGAAGGACGATGTTGTCGCCCGGTTCGAATGCTTCGGCTTCCTTCCACGTGTACTTGCCGTCCTCGGTGATCGTCCGGAACCGGTGGCCGAACGTCGAGGTGACGCTGAAGCCGCCGGTCGTCCGGAGCTGTTTCACTGCGTCGAAGCCGTTGTCGTAGACCGCAGTCGCGCGTTTCGTGCCGCCGTCCGTGGTGACTCCGGTTTCGATCTCGCCCCACTGCTCGAACTCCGCGCTCGTGTCGTCGAGGTCTTTGATCGGTCGGAGGCCATCGTCCGTCGAGATGAGCGAGTTCTCCTCGACACAGCCGGTCGGTGCGATGGTCGTCGTGTTGTGGTTGCGGATCGGGAACCCCTCGGCCCAGTCCTCGGGGTCCTCCCCGGTGTGGTGTTCGAACCACTCGGGGTAGGCCGTCGGGTCGGCGTACTTGGAGTTGTCCCACTCGTCGAAGCTGCCCCGGTCCTCGGCGAGTTCGTGGGACACCCACTTCGACTCGTGGTTGATGTGGGTCATCAACTGGCGGGCGACCTCGTTGCCGGCGTCGCTGCCGTACTCGATGCCGAGCTGGATGTACAGCTGGGCCAGGCCCATGATGCCCAGGCCGATCTTGCGCATCTCCCGGACGGTCTCCTCGATCTCCTCGACCGGGAAATCCGACATCGTGACGACGTTCTCCAGGAACCGTGTCCCCCACTCGATGCGGTGGTCGAACTCCTCGCGATCGATCGCCTCCGCGAGGAAGGCATCCACTGCTGCCTCCCGCGAGTCGTACTCCTCGCGGTGTCGTTCCGACCAG
>CAZIVN010000139.1:0-6917 GCA_964542685.1 uncultured Halobacteriales archaeon | reverse complement strand
GCAGGAAGCGGTGGTCGTCCGTGTTCTTGAAGTCGAACTGGTAGGTCTGGTGGTCACAGTACTGGGCGGCGATCTCGGTCTGGACCTCGTCCAGCCCCATCGCCTCGAACTGCAGCCAGACCATCGTCCCCGTCGTGTCCTGTGTGAGGACCTGGTCGATCTCGATCCCGATCTCCTCGCCGGGAGCGAGTTCGCCCTCCACGAGGTGGTCGTCGAGAATCTTCTCTGTAAGGGTTTGTCCCATAGCAACGAAGAAATCGGTCGCACGCAGATATAAAACCCACGCGTTCTCCCGACCCTAGGCCGCCCGAAATCCGCCCGCCTGGCCGGCGTTCCGCAAATATTGCGGTCGAAGTGGCCGTTCGTTCGGTTCGGTGCGAGCACTCGCGTTGGGAGTATTCGAGACGAGTCGGGCCCGTGCGACCGTGTGCGCGAACCGTCGCCGAGGACCTTCCGACGTACGGTGGTGGCCTGCACGATCCACGGGGTGGGACTGGAAGGGGCTTCCAAGGCGGTCGTACCGTTCGGAACCCCATTTACGACCACGTGTCGCCGCCGAGACGCAAGCTACTTTCCACGCCCCACGCATCCCCCGGTATGTTCCGTTCCGGCGCGTTCGTCGCCGAACACGTCGACCCGACCGACGAGTCGCAGGTCCAGCCAAACGGCGTCGACCTGACCGTCGCCGAGGTGTACGAGCCACGCGACCCCGGCCGCATCGGCCGCGAGAGCAAGGAGATCGCACAGCGACAGGCCGTCGCCGCCGAGGAGATCGGGGAGACGGTTCCGCCGACGTACTACCTGAGCGAGGGCGGGTACGTCGTCGAGTACGGCGAACGGATCGCGGTCCCGGCGGGTCACGTCGGGTTCGTCCTGCCGCGGTCGTCGCTGTTGCGCAACGCGTGCAGCCTGGAGACCGCCGTCTGGGACACTGGCTACGAGGGGCGCGGCGAGGGCCTGTTGCTGGTGTCGAACGACGTCGAGGTCGAACGCGACGCCCGGATCGGTCAGTTCGTCCTCGCCGAGGCGGGCCACGCCGGCGAGTACGACGGCACCTATCAGGGCGAGAACCTGGAGTAGGCCGCTGCGCTCGCCGACGGGGCGTCACCCTGGGCGTGGGGACGTGCGAGTGTGTGACACAGTCAGGATTTATGGCCTCCGCAACTACGTAGTCCGCAGACGTCCAACGACGACGCCATGAGCGTGCGAACGCGCCGAGAACTCCTCGGCATTTTGCTCGGTGGGGGCGTGACGACGCTGGCCGGTTGTAGCGGGGGCGGCGACGGGAGTCCGGACGTGACGGCCGACGATACGGCGACGCCGACGACGATGGCGCCGACCGGTGAACTACCGGCTCAGGGGGAGGCCCCACGGTTCCGGTACGACGACCACAACAGCGGCGTCGCGGGCGACGCGGCGCCCGGCGAGTCGTTCGACCTCGCGTGGTCCTACGAGGGGATGGGCCGTCTCACGACCACGCCGACGGTCGCCGACGGCACGGTGTACCTGGGGGACAGACACGGGGTAGTCCACGCGCTGGACCTGGAGACGGCCGAAGTCGACTGGACCGCGGAGGTGGCCGTGGATCCACAACAGGGAATCCAGGCCTCGCCGACGGTCGCCGACGGTCGGATCGTCGCCGGCGCCGTCGCCGACAGCGAGGCGACCAGCGCCCGAATCGTCGGCCTCGACGCGGCCGACGGCGCGGTCGACTGGGAGAGGGAGGTCGGCCGCTTCGCCACGTCGACGGCGGCTATCGTCGACGGCCTCGTGTACACCGCCGGCGACCCCGGCGTCCTGTGTCTCGACGCCGAGACGGGCGACCGCGAGTGGGTGTTCGACACCGCGTCGGTCCGGGAGGACGAGGACGTCGACACGGTGACCGCCGCGCTCGCCATCGCCGACGGGACCGTCGTCGCGGGCACGCGGAACGGCCGGGTCCACGCGGTCGACGCCGCGAGCGGCGAGCGCCTGTGGAGTGCGGGGACCGAGGGGGCGATCTACGCCGCGCCGACCGTCGTCGGTGGGACCGCCTACGTCGCGGATTTCTACGGAACCGTCTTCGCGTTCGACCTCGCGACCGGCGATCGCAAGTGGACCGTCGAGACGGAGGCCCGGATCGAGACGCCCCTCGCGGCGACGGCCGACACCGTGTACGCCGCCAACGTCGACGGCGTCGTGTACGCCGTCGCTGCGGACGGGACCGAGCGCTGGGCCACGACCCTCGAGGCCGCCGTGGCCGGCGCTCCGGTCCGCGCCGGCGACGCGGTGATCGTCGGCACGAAACGCTCCGGTGGCGTCGTCGCCCTGGACGCCGAGAGCGGCGACCGGCGGTGGGGGTTCCCGACCGACGCCGCCGTCACTGCGCCGGTCCTGGCCCTCGACGGCGCGGTCCTGGTGCCGACGCTCGGGAAGCGACTGCACGCCATCTACGGGTAGGGCGCCGGCCTTCGCCTTCGGCACTGCCGACTGGCCCCGCCGCCGTCACGGCTCGTCCGCGCCGTCCACGCCCCGGAAGTAGCGGTCGTAGTGGGTGGCACAGCCGGGATTGAACGCGTGGCCACAGGCCGGACAGGCGTCGGCGGCCGCGAGGTACGTCTCGACCGCGAGTCGCTCGCCGCAGGCGCCACAGAGGATCGCACGGACGTCCCGTTCGTCGGTCGCCCACCGCTCCCGGTCGTGGTTCGCGACGGCGTCGTGACACCGGAAACACGGGTAGAACGCCTCGCAACACGGGAACGCCAGCGCCACGACGTCGCTGTCGCCGTCGTAGTGGGCGCACCGCGTCTCGGGGTCGACCCCGAGCCCCCGCACGCGGACGCCGCCGACGTTGCAGGTCGTCGACTCCTCCGACATCGTCGGCGCTTGGGGCGGCCGGCACTTCATACTGTTTCGTTTCACTGTTTACCGGTGACTCCCGGCACGGTACCGGCACTCACCAGTAATCGATGAAACGAAACAGTATCAGTCCCCGTTCTCCTGTTCCTCGACGGCGTAGACGGCCCCGTCGGCGCTCCCGACGTACAGTCGGCCCTCGACGACGGCCGGCGACGAGCGGACGTTCGCCGCCGAGAGGTCCAGGTCCCACCGCAGGTCGCCCGAGGAGGCGTTCAGCGCGTACACGTTCCCGCCGTTCGAGCCGTCGTCGTCGTCCCCGACGAACACCGTCCCGTTCGCGACGGCCGGCGACCCGCGGACGGGGCCGGTCAGTGTCGCGTTCGTCCACACCCAGCGCTGGGTCCCGTTCTCCCAGACCCCGTGGACCCGGCCGGCGTCGTTGCCGAAGTAGAGGGTGCCGTCGGCGTACGCCGGCGACGACCGGATCGCACCGCCCGTCGAGTAGTTCCACACCTCGTTCCCGCTCGCGACGTCGTACGCGTGCAGAGCGTGGTCCTCGCCGGTGACGTAGACGGTCCCGTCGTCGTAGGCCGGCGTCGTCCGAACCGCGTCGGCCGGCGTCCCGTTGGTCCAGCGGGCGGTGCCGTTGTCGGCCCACACCGCGTGGACGGTGCCGTCGGTGGTGCCGACGAACACCGTGTCGTCGCCGTAGGTCGGCGACGAGAACTCGACGGCGTCGCCGGTCGGGTACTCCCACGCTTTCGTGCCGTTCTCGGCGTGGACGGCGTAGAGACTCCCGTCGGCGCTCCCGACGTACACCGTCCCGTCGACGACGACCGGCGAGGCGTCGATCGCGCCCGTCGGTTCCGTGAACGACCACTGCTCGGTGCCGTTGTTCGCGTGGACCGCGTACAGCGTCCCGTCGTCGACGCCGACGTACAGCGTCCCGTCGACGACGGTCGGCGACGAGGCGACGTCGGCGTCGGTGGCGGCGACGAACTCCCACCGGACCGCGCCGGTACACTGGTCGAGTGCGAGGACGGTGCCGTTGTCGGTGCCCACGTACACCGTGTCCCCGACGACCGCTGGCGAGGACTCGACGGCGGAGCCGGTCTCGTGGGCCCACTCGACGCCGACGGCGTCGACCGGACCGGTCGCGTTCGGTGGCGCCCCGGTCCGGGCGCGTCCGGCCCGGAACGCCGCCCAGTTCACCTCCGCGCCGCGACCGTACACGTCGATCGATCGCGTCGTCAGGTCCTCCAGGCCGTCGTCGTCGCCGACAACGAGGGCGACCTCGTACGTGCCCGGACACTCGAAGGCGTGGGTGGTCGTCTCGCCGGTCCCGCCGAACGTCCCGTCGCCGTCGAAGTCCCAGGCGTACGACTGCACCGTGCCGTCCGGGTCCGTCGACGACGAGGCGTCGAACGAGAACGGCTCGCTCTCGCGGGCGCTGACGGGGTCGTAGGTGAACGCCGCCGCGGGCTGGTCGGGGCTGTCGCCCTCGATGGCGACCAGTTCGTCACCCGACCCACCGAGACGGCCGACGTACACCTCGTCCGCGACGACGACCGGCGAGGCCGTCGTGTTCTCGCCGAGCGCGACCGTCCAGTACTCGTCGCCGGTTTCGGCGTCGTAGGCCGTGACGTTGCCGGCACCGGTCGTCCCCGTCGCGACGTAGACGGCACCGTCGGCGACGGCGACCGACCCGTGGATCGATCCGCCGACGGCCTCGGTCCACTGCGTGCTCCCGTCGGCGGCGTCCAGTGCGGTGAGGGTCCCGGTGTCGTCCCCGACGTACACGGACCCGTCCGCGACCGCGGGCGACCCGCGCACGCCGCCGTCGACCGAGACGTTCCACCGGACGCTCCCGTCGCTCGTGGCCAGTGCGACGACCCGATCCGTTCCCAGGACGCCGACGTACAGCGTGTCGTTCGTGACCGCCGGCCCGGAGAGTCGGATCTCGCCGCCCAGGTCGGTCGACCACGCCGCCTCGCCCGAGTCGGCGTCGACGGCGTACACCGACCCGTCGGCGCTGCCGACGTAGACGGTGCCGTTGCGGACCGCGGGCGAACTGTCGACGTCGCCGGCCGGCGCCGTGAAGGTCCACTGCTCGGTCCCGTCCGCTGCGTCGAACGCGTGGAGGGTGTCGTTGTCGCTGCCGACGTAGACGGTGCCGTCGGTCGCCGCCGGCGAGGAGACGACCTGTCCGCCGGCGGTGGTGTTGGTCGACGCGACCCACTCCTCGCTCCCGGTGGCGGCGTCGACGGCGTACAGGGTCCCGTCGTCGCTGCCGACGTAGACGGTGCCGTCGTACACCGTCGGCGAGGAGCGGATGGCGGCGCCGGCGTCGTACCGCCAGTCGACGCTCCCGTCGGTCCGGTCGACCGCGAGCAGGGTTCCGTTGGCCAGTCCGACGTAGAGGCTGTCGTTGCGCACCGCCGCCGAGGACAGACGGACGTCGACGGCGCCCAGATCGACGCCCCACGCCTGCCCGACGTTCGTCAGGGGGCCGCTCGTCACCGCCTGGTGCCCGAGGTTGAACTGGTCGGTCGCGTACCCCGGCCAGTACCGGGCGTCCACCCGGACCGTCTTCGTCGTCGTACTCGTGTTGCCCTCGTTGTCCGTGACGGTCAGCGACACCTCGTAGGTCCCCGGTTCGGCGTACGTGTGGTTGATGCGCTCGCCCGTCGCGTCGGTCGTCCCGTCGCCGTCGACGTCCCACTCGTAGCTCGTCACCGCCCCGTCCGGGTCGAAACTGGTCCGGGCGTCGAACGCGGTCTCGGTGTACGTCTCGACCGGTCGATCGTACGCGAACGAACCGACGGGTGCGCGCCCGGTCCGGAACTGGACGGTGTCGCTGGCCCCGACGACGTCGACCCGCACGCGGTGGGCGCCCGGGTCGAGCCGTCGGTCGACGGTGATCCGGACCACCGTGCCGGGGTGCCACCGGTCGCCGTCGACGACCTCGACGGTCGGATCGGCGACGTACCCCCCATCGACGATGACGTCGACGGCGTCGGCGGTCGCCGGCAGTGGCTCGTCGCCCGTGTTCTTCACGAGCACGGTCACCGTCTCGTCGGTGCTGTCGTACGGCGGGTCGTCGCCGCTCGTGAGGATCCGTACGTCGGCCCTGACCCCCTCGGCGGTGGCGTCGCCGGCGTCCTCGATCCCACTTCGCAGTCGCTCGCTGCTGTCGATCATGGTGAGCGTCAGCCCCGTCGCGGCGGTCACGAGCACCACGAACAGGATCAGCTGTGGGATCGACGGGTCGGACATGGACCTCCGAAACAGGCCACTCTATCCGCAGTCGACGCATAAGGGTGGCGGCCGGCCGAATCGCGGGACTCGCGGACGCTACACCGACTTCGACTGGCTGGTCGCGTTGCCCGCGGCGTCGGTGACGGTCAGGACGAGTTCGCTGGCGGTGCCCTTCGAGCGCACGGAGTGGGTTCCCGAGGCCGAGGAACCGCTCACTGCGTCGCTGTCCGAGTCGAGCACCGTGCCCGACCCGTCGAGCATCTCGGTGGTGACGTCGGCGAGGTCGCCGTCGGCGTCGCTGACCGCCCAGTCGACGTCGAACCGACTCCACTGGGGGTTGCTGTTGTCCGTCACCGCGAACGTGTCGACGGTGGGCGCGCTGGCGGTGTCCTCCGTCTCGCTGGCCGTCGTCGTGTCGGAACCGGTGTTGCCAGCCCCGTCGGTGACCGTCGCGTCGACGGTGTAGCCGTTCCCGGAGCCGTCGTCGCCGGCGGCGACGAGGCGGGTGGTGCCGCTGGCGTCGGACCCGCTAACCGAGAGGGTGGCGCTGTCCTCGGTGGAACCGTCCGAGTCCTGCGTCAGCGTCAGGTCGACCGACGAGAGGTCGCCGTCGGCGTCGCCGACGTCCCAGGCGACGTCGAACTCGGCGTCCGAGTCGGACGTCTCGACCTCGCTGGCCGACAGCGAGTCCACCGTCGGGGCGCTGGCGGTGTTGTCGACGGTGACCGTAATCTGGGCGGCGTTCGTCGTCGCGCCGTCGGAGTCCGTCGCCCGGGCGTCGACGGTGTGGTCGCCGTCGCTCACCGCGGTGGTGTCCCAGT
>CAZIVN010000138.1:1345-7022 GCA_964542685.1 uncultured Halobacteriales archaeon | reverse complement strand
GCTCGCCGACGCGGGTGTCGTAGCCGTCCGGGAGGTTCGTGATGAACTCGTGGGCTTCGGCCTTCCGGGCGGCGTCCTCGACGGCCGCGTCGCTCGCGTCGAAGGTGCCGTAGCGGATGTTCTCCCGGACCGTGCCGTCGAACAGGAACGTGTCCTGGCTGACGTAGCCGATGGCGTCTCGGAGGTCGCCCAATCGGACGTCCCGGACGTCGTGGCCGTCGACCGTCACGGCGCCCTCGCTGACGTCGTACAGGCGCAGGAGGAGTTTGAGGACGGTCGTCTTCCCGGCGCCGGTCGGACCGACCAGGCCGACGGTCTCGCCCGGTTCGACGTCGATGGTCACGTCGTCCAGGACCGTCTCGCCGTCCTCCTCGTAGCGGAAGGTGACGTCGTCGTACTCGACGTGACCCACGACGGGCGCCAGGTCCTCGGGGTCCTCGGGGTCCGTGACGTTCACCGGCACCGCCATCAGGCCGAGGATCCGCCGGGTCGAGGCCTTGGCGTCCTCGTAGCGGTCGACGATCTCGCTCATCTGGACCAGCGGGTCGACCAGGCGCTGAGTGAGTAAGAGGAACGTCACCAGCGCGCCGACCTGGACCTGGCCCTCGTAGAACGGGAGCGACGAGGGCTCGAGCAACCACAGGCCGCCGACGACGAACGTCGCGACGAACGCGATGGAGGTGAGGATCTGCATCCCGGGCCGGTAGACGAAGTTCGCACGCAGCGCCTTCCAGTCCCGGCGGAAGTACTCGTAGGACGCCTCCGTGATGCGTTCGTCCTCGTAGTCGACGGTGTTCGAGCTCTTGATGACCTCGACCCCCGCGAGGTTGTTCTCCAGGACGGTGTTCAGATCGCCGACCGAGGACCGGACCGCCTCGTAGGCCTGCTCGACGTAGGACATGAACCACTTCGTGAACACCGCCGCGACGGGGATGACCGCCAGCGTGATGATCGCCAGCGAGGGGTTGATGTACAGCAGGATGGCCGCGATCCCGATCACCATCACGCCCAGCTGGATGGCCGCACCCATCATGTTGTCCAGGAACAGTTCGAGGCGGTTGGTGTCGTTGTTCAGGATGCTCATTAGCTGGCCGGTCTGCTTGTCGTCGAAGAAACTCATGTCCAGGCGCTGCATCTTCCGGTAGCAGGCCACCCGGACGTCGTGTTTCACGCGGTGGGAGAACAGGTTCATCGACGAGGCTCGCGCGAAGTTCATCACCGCCGACAGCAGGAGTGCGCCGGCCATCAACCACACCGTGAACCAGAACTGGTTCATCTGGCCCGACGGGAGCCAGGCCTGCGGCACGAACGGGATGTCGTACGCCTGGTCGCCCCGGAGGAACGAGTCGATGGCGACGCCGAGCAACACCGGCGGCACCAGCGACAGGAACCGGGCCAGGGTACTCGTGACGACGCCCACGGCGAACCAGCGGATCTGCGACCAGCCGTACTCCCGGAACAGGCGGTACAGCGGGTGCTCGACGTCTTCTCTGTACTCCTCCAGAATCGACAGTTCGTCGTCCTCTGCGCTCACTCGTGGATCACCTCGGTGCTGGGGACCGCCGACCGGTCGCTCATCGGAACGCCACCTCCGGAACGTCGTCCGGGGCCGTCGGTCCGCGCCGGTACTCGACGCCCTCGGTCCGGTCGACGACGAAGGTCCGCAGCGTCGCGACCAGCCGCCCGTCGTCCAGCGTCGCCCGCAGGACGGGCCCGACGCTCGTGACGGCGACGTACGGCGGTTGCGGGACGATGGCTGCCGGGGGCGAGCGCCCGATAGCGGTGATCAGGTCGTCGAGCACCGTCGGGAACCGGTCCAGCAGGCCGGTCGACGAGAGGCCCGCGCGCAACGGACCGACGACCGCAGACCGGTCGGTCGTCGTCTCGCCGGACCAGTCGCTCGCGACGGCGTCGGCGACCTCCAGAACCCCCGCGAGGAGGTCACGGTGGTGACGCCGCAACCGCTCGGCGGCGACGGTCGAGGGATCGGTCACTGGCGTCGTGTTTCGGTTCGAAGGGCAAATACCCGGCCGTTTCGGCACGGCCTGCCTCTGTCCGGATCGGACGACCGGACAGTTCCGTCCGGCAGTGTCAGTCTTCGGTGGCCGACTCGGCGCCGTCTCCGGCGTCGTCCGGACCGCCGGCGTCGTCGCTCCCGTCCAGGTTCGTCTCCCGGACCGAGATGCCCTTCTTCGCGAGGTGGCGCATCCGCTTGCGGGCGAACTCCTCCTCGCGCGTGCCACGCGTCGCCAGGACGTACACGGTGGAGGACCCGGTCGGGCGCATCGTCCGGCCCGCGCGCTGAGCGCCCTGGCGGCGCGACCCGCCCAGGCCCGAGGCGACGATGGCGACGTCCGCGTTGGGGAGGTCGATACCCTCGTCGCCGACCCGCGAGATGACCAGCCGCGTCAGGTCGCCCTCGCGGAACCGCGAGAACAGCCGTTCGCGTCGCGCGTGGCGTGTCTCGCCGCTGATGAACGGCACGTCCAGCGCCTCGGCCATCCGGTCGCCCTGGTCGATGTAGTCGACGAACACCAGGACGTTCCCGTCGCGGTGTCGTGCCAGCAGGCGCCGCGTCTCGTCGACCTTCGCGGGGTTCTCGGCGGCGCGCTGGCGGCGCTCGTGGCCCTCGGCGCCCGCGTAGGCCGCCCGGTCGGTCTCGGCGGCCCACGGGACGTACCGGATCTCGACCTCCGGTTCCTGGACGAACCCGGCCTCGAACAGCGCCGTCCAGTCCGTCCCGATAGCCGGGCCGATCAGCGTGAAGATCTCGTCCTCGGCGTCGTCGCCACGCACCGGCGACGCCGAGAGGCCGAGGCGGTGTTTGCTCTGGAGGCTCGTCGAGCGGCGGTGGACCGGCGCCGGGACGTGGTGGACCTCGTCGTAGACGATCAGCCCCCACTCGCGGTCGTCGAAGAGCTGGCGGTGGCGGTCCATCCCCGCCGTGCGGTAGGTCGCGATGGTGACGGGCCTGATCTGTTTCGTGCCGCCGTGGTACTCGCCAACCTGGTCGGCGGCCAGCGTCGTCTCGGCCAGCAGAGTGTCGTGCCACTGGGTGGCCAGTTCCCGAGAGGGGACCAGCACGAGCGTCTCGCCGCCGACGGCCGCCATGATCCCCATGGCGGCGACGGTCTTCCCACTGCCTGGCGGACCGACCAGGACGCCCGAGCCAGTCTCCTCGAACGATTCGACCCAGTCGCGCTGGTAGTCGCGCAGTTCGATGTCGAGGTCGAACTCGAGCGGGTCGCCGGTCTCCAGGTCCCGTTCGTCCCTGACGGGATAGCCTGCCTCGTAGAGGACGCGCTTGACCTCGGCGACCCGTTCCTCGGCGACCCAGCTCTCGGTGTCCGAGACGGGCGCCCGGAGCTGTCCGTCGTCGAGTTTCTCGCGAGCGACGTTGCCCATCAGGCTCTCCGTCTCCGCCGTCAGGACGACGTACCCGTCCTCGTGGGTCGTCAGGCGGAAGGTGTGGGCCCGCTTCCACTGGTCGGACAGCCAGCCCTCGAAGCGCTCGTAGCGCTCGGGTAGCACCGCCCGCACCGTCCCGAGGAGGTCCTCGAACTCGTCGTACGGCGCCGCCCAGACGTCCTCCTCCCTGATCTCGTACCGGTAGGCACCCGCCCCGGTCCGGTCGGTGAGGTGGGCGAACTGGGACAGCTGGGCCCGCGTGAACTGCTCGGGCCCGTCGACGACCAGTTCTCTGCGTTCGGGGAAGAACACGACCCGTTCACGGTCCGCGAGTCGCCCCCACTCCGGCGGGTAGTACACGACCGGATCCGTCGAGACGTCGACGCGGTCCAGCGTCGGCCCGTCGGCGTGTGCGTCCAGGGCCGACGCCGCGCCCTCCTGATCGACCTCGGTGACGCGCGCGACCTCCGACGCAGTGACCGCCGGGCGTCCGATAGCCTCGATGGCGTCGAAGACGGCCGCCGTCGAGAGCGACCGCTCGTCAGCCCCGCTGTCAGTGCCCTCTTCCGCGCTTGCGTCCGACTCGTCTGACACGGCCGTCCGTAGCTGTGGGGTGGACAAACGGCTTGCGCTCTCGAAAGCACTCCCAGGGGCGGGAGACGGCGGCGACGGGGATCAGACCTCGCGGGTGTCGCTCCGCTCGTCGACGGTCCGGGGATCGTTCGCCGCCAGTCGGACCGAGCGCCGGTAGACCCCGTGGGCGACGCCGACGGCGAGGACGATGCCGGCGGCGAGTGCGAGGACGCCCGCCGGGCCGCCACCGACCGGCACCGTCTCGGGGGCGAAGGCGGCGAAGTAGGGACCGGCCAGCGCGGGGAACGCGGCCGGCGCGCCGAACGCCAGCGCCTCCGGGGGCGAGCGGGCGCCGCGGACGGTCCAGACGGCCACGAGCAGGGTCATCGCCGCCGCCGCGAGGACGGTCGCCAGGCCGACTGCGAGCGCGCCCGGGCCGAGCGCGAGCAGACGACCGAACAGGCCGACGACGACGACCGCGGCCAGGAGCGCACCCCCGACCAGGCCGGCGCCGAGGGTCCCGTCGGCTTTCGAGAGGCCGCTGGCACCGGACAGCGCGACGGCGGCCGCCAGGGCGAACAGAGCGCCGCCGATCAGCGGCGCGAACTGACTGCTGACCGCATCGAGCGCGGCGTAGGCCGTCGCGAGCGGTTCGTACAGTCCGACCGCGCCGACCGCGACCAGCAACGTACCACCCCGCGTTCCGATTCGATCGCTCGGGACCGAGTAGCGTCCGCCGACGCCGTCCTCGGCCGTCGCCCCGGATCGTGACATACACAGTCCATGGAACCGTCTCTCCCTCCCTTTGGATGCTCAATAGCTAGAAACCCGCGCGGATTCAGGGTTCGTCGGCGTCGGCGGCCGCGTCAGTCTCGACCTCTCCCGACGTCTCGTCGGCCAGCGAGACGCTCTCGACGACCCGCCGTTCGCCGTCGACGTAGCGATACGTGGTGTCGGGGTCCTCCGTCTCCGTCGCGTTGTGGGACCCGTCGCAGAAGGGATACGAGTCCGACAGGCCACACTGGCAGACGGCGACGTCGCCGTACTCGGGGTCGATGTCCTCGGGTGTGAGTCGCTTCGGACCGTCGGCGTCGTGTTCCACGAGACGTCCCATGGCGGGTCCTGGGGTCGCCGTCGACAAAACGGTGTGTGACTCCCCCCGCCGCTCACCGGCCCCCCTCGTGAGAAACACTCAAGCGGCGGGCGCTGCCACTGACGGGTAGACCGAGATGACAGAGGAGGAGTCAGCGGACGGGACCGACAGCTCCCCGGACGGGGACGGGGCGTCGGCGAGCGACGAGTCGGCGGAGGCACCGGGCGAGGAGACAGGTGCGTCGTCGGACGACGACTTCGGCGAACGCCTCGGCGAGGCGTACAGCGAGACGGTCGACGGCGAGGTCCGGACGGAACGCTCCAGCGAGTCCATCGAGGACGCGGTCGAGGCGGCCGGGTCCGTGGACGGCGTCGGGGGCGGTCCGGAACGGGTCGTCTCGGACCGGAGCGTCGACGACATCTTCGAGGAGATGGGAGGCGACGACGACGCAGAGACGGCGGACGACGCCGACGCGGACGCGACGGTCGTCGAAGGAACGGAGACCGCGACGGACCGCGGCGACAGTGGGGACGAGGACGAAGCAGAGGCCGAGACGGCGGCGGACGCGGCGACCGAGACGGAGACTCCGGACGGCGCGGCGGA
>CAZIVN010000138.1:0-1245 GCA_964542685.1 uncultured Halobacteriales archaeon | reverse complement strand
CCGAGACGGCGGCGGACGCGGCGACCGAGACGGAGACTCCGGACGGCGCGGCGGACGGAGACGACGAGACGGAGAGCAACGGGGCGACCGAACCGACGGTCGACCGGGAGTCCGAGTCCGTAGACGAGTCGGACGACGAGGACGAACCGGGGACCGAGACGCCGGCCTCCGAGGACGAAGACGCGGACGGCGACGAGGACGATAGCGAGGTCGACGAAGCCGAGGACGTGGACGAGGAGGACGAGGGCAAAGCCGACGCGGGCGAAGTCGACGGGGCGGACGCCACCGACACCGAGGCGGAGGAAGTTTCGGAAGCGGCGGACGACGAGGCGACCGAGGCGTCGACCACCGCACCGGCAGGCGGGGAGTCGGTGGACCCGGCCGACCCCGCCGTCGACGAGGCCGACGACGTCCCGGAGTACGAGGCGGACCGGGAGGACACGCCGACGGTCGACGACGTGGAACTGTCGCTGGACGACGTCGAGGACGTCGACGTGCCCGACCGGACGCCCGCGACGAGTTCCGGGACCGAAGCGACCGGGGGCAGTGCTGACACCGACGCCGAGGCGGAGGCGGAGACGGAGGCAGAGGCCGAGGCGGAGGCGGAGGCAGAGGCGGAGACGGAGATGGAGACGGAGGCAGAGACGGAGACGGAGACGGGGGCGGACCCGAGTGCGGTCGCGACCGGATCGGACGACGGGGCTGCTGCAGCGTCCGACGACGGGGCGACGACCGATCGGTCGACCGGACCCCTGACGGGGGTCGTCCGCTGGCTGAAGGGGCTGTTCGGCGGGGGGTAGTCGAGGCAGAGGCGCGGGGAGAACGGAGAGAGCGTCGAGACCTACAGCAGGTCTTCGATGGCGTCGACGACGTCCTCCGGCGTGTCACCGACGCGCGCGCCGGCGTCGCGGAGGGCGTCGATCTTCGACTCTGCGGTGCCGGTGCCGCTGCCGGAGACGATGGCGCCGGCGTGGCCCATGCGCTTGCCCGGCGGGGCCGTGCGACCGGCGATGAAGCCGGCGACGGGCGTGTCCATGTGCTCGCCGATGTAGGCGGCGGCCTCCTCCTCGTCCTCGCCGCCGATTTCGCCACACATCACGACGGCGTCGGTGGCGGGGTCGTCCTCGAACAACTGGAGCGCGTCGACGAAGTCAGTGCCGATGATCGGGTCGCCGCCGATGCCGATGGCGGTCGACTGGCCGAACCCGCGCTCGGTGAGGTTGTCGACGACCTGGTAGGTCAGGG
>CAZIVN010000137.1:0-7073 GCA_964542685.1 uncultured Halobacteriales archaeon | reverse complement strand
CGGCGCGGACGTCAAGGCGGACGACCGCGTCTCGACGGTGTTCCGGGCCAACAGCCACGACTACCTGCTGTGTTTCACCAACTACGGCCAGGTGTACCGGCTCAAGACCTACGAGATCCCAGAGATGGGCCGGACCGCCCGCGGGAAGTCCGCGGTCAACGTGTTGGACCTCGACGACGGCGAGGAGATCACGGCCGTCGTCAACACGGACGACTTCGAACCCGACGAGTGCATCACGATGGCCACGCGGCAGGGCTACGTCAAGCGGACCTGCTGTGCCAACTTCGAGAACATCCTCTCGACGGGGATCATCGCCGCGAAACTCGAGGACGGCGACGAACTCGTCGACGTCGAGGTCACGCCCGGCGACAGCGACCTCGTGATAGCGACCGAAGGCGGCATGACGATCAGGTTCGACGAGAGCGAGGTCCGGACGATGGGCCGGTCGGCGCGTGGTGTCCGCGGCATCGACCTGGCCGAGGGCGACCGGGTCGCGGGACTCGTGTCGACCGACGACGCCGACGACCGTGCGCTCCTGACGGTCACGGAGAACGGGTACGGCAAGCGGACACGGCTGTCGGAGTACCGGACCCAGTCGCGGTACGGGAAGGGGCTGATCGACATCAAGACGGGCGACCGGAACGGCCGCGTCACGGCCGTCAAGGCCGTCGAAGACGGCGACCACCTGATCGCGATGTCCGAGCGCGGCCAGATCATGCGGACGCGGGCGGCGGACGTCTCCGTGGTCGGCCGGAACACGAAAGGCGTCGTCGTGATGGACCTCGACGCCGGCGACCACGTCGCGGCAGTCGACGTGCTCCCGGCCGCCCGGGCGGAAGCGACTGCCGGGGACGAAGACGGGGCCGAGGACGACGCCTGAGGCCTCGGTCGCGTCGCTTCCCTATCTTAATTTAGCGAGAGAATCCAGCCGTTCACGGCGCGGAGGATGTCATCGATCCGCTCCGAACGTCGTGACGCCGGTCCGGGCGTCGTTCGACACTCCGTTCGCCTCGCCGTCTGGAACGCCGACGGCCCCACGGTACTTTCCCCAGCAACAGCCCAGGAGCACGCAGGCGACGCCGTACGTCTGGACCGTCGCGACCCTCGCGACGCCGACCAGAAGCGACTCCAGGGCCGCCGGGAGGCCCAGGTCGAGGACGGCGGCGACCACCTGGTCGGGGCGACCGCCAACGAACAGGAGGGCACAGCCGAGCAGGAAGAGTCGTCGGCCGGGACCGCCGGTCCAGCAGTACAGCAGGGCGAGCAACGGGTAGTAGGCGAGCGCGAGGTACCACTGGAGGGACGGTGCGACGGTCACCGTCACCAGCACCGTCGCACAGACGGCGAACAGGCGGTCGAGGTCGGTGTGGATGTCATAGTAGAAGACGGCCAGGGTTCCGAGGCCGACCAGGCCCGCGAGGACGAGGAGCGCTTGCGGGGGAGCGTCGGGCCAGACGCCCCACAGGGCGTGCGAGAGCGGCCGCTGGACGGTGACGTAGTACGACGCGTCGGTGGGGTAGCCGCCGACGAACGCGTCGGTACTGCTCCTGCGGGGGACGACCGTCAGGAAGTATCGCTCGGTCACTCCAGGCCCGAAGGCCACCACGCCCGCGAGGAGGCCCCCGAGGCCGACCCCCGTCGCGGCCGCGACGGCCCGCCAGGCCCGCCGGCGGAGCAACCAGGCGCCGACCAGTGCCGGGAACAGTTTCCACAGGGCCGCCAGCCCGAACGCCGCCCCTGCGACGGTTTCCGAGCCCTCCTCGAGACTCCTGAATCCCACGACGAACAGGAACGCCAGGAGGAGGTTGACGTTGCCGTAGTAGAGCGTCCCGTACGAGACGACGGACCCGGCGACGACAGCGAACAGGAGTGTGACGTCCACCCACCCGAGACGCCGCCCCCGTGACTCGACGGCCCGGACGATCAGCGCCGTCGTCGCCACGCAGGCGACCAGCGACAGGACCGTCAGCAGGAGGTGGCCCGTCCCGGCGTCGACGAGCGTGAAGGGGTAGTAGCCGACGACGGTGACCGGCGGGTACAGGTAGGCGTAGAATGCCCCGGCGTCCGGCGGCGTCGCCCCGTAGACGTCCCCGCCCGCCCGCGCCGTCTCGGCGGCGACGTGGAACACGCGGTAGTTGACGCCCGCCTCCGCCGGCAGCCGCAGGTACGGAGGGGTCGTGGCCAGTGTGACGGCGCCCGCGAACGCGTAGGCTCCCCGAGCGACGGCCACCACCAACACGGCCCACGCGCTCCAGAAGCGACCTGCAACGAGCGGTCGCTGAGCGGGCCGGAGCGCGGACAGCGCGAGCGAATCCGGGACCGACCGTTCCGAGGAGGTCACTGACGGGGATTCAGCGGTGGCCCTCACAAGGCTTGTGCTCGTCGCGCGGGGGCGAACCGTCGTCGGCCGAGCACCCGGCCTACGCGCGGGGAGCCTCGGCCTCGGGGTACCGCTCGAAGTCGAGGAACGCGTACTCACAGCCGCCGTAGAAGTCGTCGTCGACCGCGGAGCCCGGTACGGCGGCGTCGTGGTCGGCGTCCAGGTGGATCAGGTTCTCGACCGGAACGACGCGGACGTCGCCGGCCGGGGCGTCCTCGTCGTCCTCGCGCGGGCCGAGACAGACGACCGTCTCTTCTCGGACGAGGACCGCCTCGTACGTCGTCGGGTCGTACGCGTCCTGCGTGAGTACGGAGACTGGCATGCGCCGGGGTTCGCCCGGCGGCGGCATATATCCACCTCTCGCGGGGCCGGTCAGAGGATTCGCTTCCCGAGGCCGCTGGCGGCCAGTTCGGTCGCCATCGCGGCCGTCTCGTTGGACTCGTCGAGAACCGGGTTGACCTCGACCAGTTCGAACGAGCGCAAGACGTCTTCCTCGGCGTCGCGGTTCGCGACGAGTTCCAGTGCCGTGTGGGCCTCGCGGTACGTGACGCCGCCGCGGACGGGCGTCCCGACGCCGGGGGCGACGTTGGGGTCGAGCCAGTCGAGGTCGAGACTGACGTGGACGCCGTCGACGCCCGTGGTGGCGACGTCCAGGGCCTCCTCGACGACCGGGTTGATCCCGCGTTCGTCGACGTCGGACATCGTGTAGGCGGTGACGTCGCTGGCCCGGACGACGTCTTTCTCGGGCGGATCCAGGCTCCGGAGGCCGATCATCGCGACGTTCTCCTCGCTGATGCCGGCCGCGTTCGCCCACCCGACGTTCTCGAACTCGCCGATGCCGAGCGCCGCCGCCATCGGCATCCCGTGGACGTTGCCCGATGGCGTCGTAGTCGGCGTGTTGAGGTCTGCGTGGGCGTCGAACCAGACGACGCCGACGTCGGCGTCGCGGGCCGCCCCGTTCATCGTCCCGATGGCGACGGAATGGTCGCCACCGAGCACCATCGGAACCGCGCCGTCCGTACAGGCCGCGGCCACCTCGTCGGCCAGCCGTCGACTGACGTCCTCTACCTCCCTGAGGAACTTCGCCTCGCCGCCGCTCGGCGTGCGCGCGTCCGGGTCGCGTTCCTCCGCCCGCGGCGCGAGCAAGTCGCCGGCGTCGACCGCTTCGTCGCCCGCCGCCTCGATGGAGTCGGCCAGTCCCGCGTACCTGATCGCCGAGGGACCCATGTCGACGCCGCGTCGGTTCGCGCCGTAGTCCGTGGGTGCACCGATGATCCGAACCTGCCTGTCCATGAGGGCCCGTTCTCGGGGTCCCGGGAAAGCGTTTGTTGTCTCCGGTCTGCCGTGTCCGCCGTGTCGTCGGTTTTAAGGCTCGGCTCCGCAAACTTCGTGCAATGTCATCAATCGAACTCACGCCGTCCCAGAAGGCGATCTTGCGGGCGCTCGTGAACCTCCACGGGGAACGGGAGGACGCCGTCAAGGGGGAGGAGATCGCCGACGAGGTAGACCGGAACCCCGGGACGATCCGGAACCAGATGCAGAGTCTCAAGGCCCTCCAGCTTGTCGAGGGCGTTCCCGGGCCGAAAGGCGGGTACAAGCCGACGGCGACGGCCTACGAGGCACTGGACGTCCAGCGGATGGACGAACCGGCGACGGTCGAACTCACCGTCGAGGGCGAGGAACTGGAAGACGTCAACGTCGAGGGGATCAACCTCACGAGCGTCCACCATCCGGAACTGTGCCGCGCCGAACTCCACCTCCAGGGTTCGATCGGCGACGTCCACGAGGGCGACGAGGTCCGGGTCGGCCCGACGCCACTGTCGAAACTCGTGATCACCGGGACCGTCGACGGGAAGGACGAGGCCGCGAACGTGTTGCTCCTGAAGATCAGCGGGATGAAAGCGCCCGCCGGAGAGCCCGATCACTGATACGGATCAGTTCCGTCCAGTACCGGTGAGCGACGGTTCCCTGCGGGTCGACCGGCCCTCGGCCCACACGACCGTCAGTCGAACTCCGGATCCCGTCCTTCCAGGAACGCGTTCACGCCCTCCTCGTGTTCCGGCGAGGTGTACGCCTGGACCTGGACGTGGTTCTCGTAGTCCAGTGCCTGCCGCCAGTCCTTGCCCAGGTTCTCGTGCATCGCCTGTTTCGTGAGCCCGAGAACCCGTGTCGGTCGCTTCCGGAGGGTCTCGAGGAGGTCGTCGACCTCCTCGTCCAGCGTCTCGGTCTCGTCCAGTGCCTTGTTCACGAGGTCGATCTCGGCGGCGGTGTCCCCGGAGAAAAACTGGCCCGTCATCGCCAGTTGTTTCGCCGTCCGCAGGCCTACCAGGCGGGGGAGCGTGAACGTCGCCCCGGTGTCCGGAATCAGGCCAACTCGGACGAACGCACAGGAGAACGTCGCGTCCGCCACGGTGTACGCGAAGTCGGACAGTGCAACGACGGCCAGCCCGGCTCCCACACAGTCGCCGTTCACTCGCGCCACGATGGGGACTCGCGACGTCAGGCACTCCTCGGCGACGCGGTTGAACGTCTCCGCGATGCGTTCGTAGGCGTCCCTCGGCAGTTCCTCGCGTTCCTGCATCGCCTGGATGTCGCCGCCGGCGCTGAACGCCGGGTCCTCGCCCGTGACCACGACGGCGTCGTGGGTCTCGGGGTCGACCGCGGCGACGTTGTCCGCGAGTTCGGTGGCGACGTCCAGGTCGAAGGCGTTCATGACGCCAGGGCGGTCGAAGATGATTCGACGGATTCCGTCCTCGTCTGTGACGTCCATGCTTCGGGGGACTTCTCCCGCCGGCTTAACTCCTCGCACCTCCCGGGCTGCTGCCCGGAATCCATGGCCGTTATCGGGGGGCTCCCGCCGAACCGACCGTTTATACCGGATCGACCGACCACCCCGAACGTGACCTGAGGACTGCGCGTGGGTGGTCGGGGCGATCGCGTGGCACGCCCCCACGCGAGCGGACCGTGCCACCTGCTCGCCACTGACACTGCTGAATCACGGTGATCCGTTCACGTTCGACACGTTCCCCAGGTGCTTATGTCCTCGCTGCTATCAGAGGGCTGTATGGACATCGAGGAGTTCTTCGAGACGATGCCCTTTGCGGACATGCTGGGCGTCGAGGTGACCGAAGCCGAGGACGGCCACGCGGAGGGTCGGATCGAGATGCGCGAGGAACTGTCCTGGAACGCCGACGAACTGATGGCTCACGGCGGCGTCACGTTCACGCTCGCCGACACCGTCGGCGGCGCGGCGCTCGTCTCCGTCGTCGACCAGCCGGTCCCGACCATCGACATGCGCATCGACTACCTGGCCGTCGGCAGCGGTGACCTGTACGCCGAGGCCGACGTGGTACGCTGTGGCGGCGACGTCGGTACCGTCGACGTCGACGTCTACGCCGCGGCCGACGATACCCGCATCGCCGACGCACGCGGCGTGTACAAGACCGGGTAGCCTCGGTCACGGGCCGCGACCCAATCATACGGTTTAGTTTCATTCATTACCGGTGATCGCCGGTACCGCACGGGCGATCACCTGTAAACAGTGAAACTAAACCGTATCAGTCCGCCTCGACGGTGCCAAACACCGTCTCGAGCAGCGATCCCAGACCGCGTCGCAACCGTTCGAGGAAGGCGGACTTGCTGATTCCCAGGTCGTCGGCCACGTCGCTGGCCGTCGCTGCCCGTGGGACCTCGAAGTACCCCGCCGAGAGGGCAGCTCTGAGCGCCGCCTCCTGAGCGGGCGTGAACTCCCAGCGGCGGCTGACGGAGTCGGCCTCGCCGGCCTCCAGCGGGTAGATGCGCTCCAGGGTCACGCCGACGGCCTCTCCTGCGGCCTCCAGAACCCCTCGCAGGACGTCGTGGCCGACGACTGCCCCGGTGTACGTCTCGACGCCGTTCTCGTAGCGCAGGCGCTCGGCCATGAACCCCTCGTCGGTGAGGTCGTTGACGACGCAGGGGTGTTTGGACAGGCAGCGATACTCGGTGTGACCGTCGTCGCCGGCGGCGTGGAGGTACCGGATGCGCTCGTCGGCGTCCAGCTGTTCCGCGACACCGTCGCCGCTCGCGCCGGAGAACCGCAACAGCGTGTTGTCGTCCGTGCGCCGCTGTGGCGGAATCGCCTCCAGACTCGCACCCGTCGCCCGCGTCGCGTCGGCGAGCGGGCAGTCGTCGCCGGTGACGCCGAACTCGACGACGAGACAGTCATCGATCACGGTGAATCGTAGGCGTTAGAGGTATTTAAAAGCAGTCTATAGACGGGTCAACTACCATAACGGATCGGCCCCTATATGTGTACATGGATTTGGAGGAAGTCAAGGATAAGGCAGGTCCGCGAGCGTTCAGCCCGAAAGACGACCTGCCCGAGGAGTACAGGAAGGCAGCGACCCGGATGATCCAGTTCCACGCCAACAGCGAGATCATGGGGGCGTACCTGGAGAAGCCGTTCATCCGGCAGGCGCCGAGCATCGACCGGAAACTGGCGTTCTCGGCGAAGACCCAGGACGAGATCGGGCACGGGCAGTTGCTGTACCGCGCCGCCGAGTCGCTGGGGATCAAGACCCGTGACGAGATGCTGGACGAACTCGCGGAGGGGGAGGGCAAGTTCCTGAACTGCTTCCACTACCCGATGGAGTCGTGGGCCGAGACGCCGATGATCGCCTTCTTCGTCGACGGCGCGGCGATGCGCCGGCAGGCG